>JABHHM010000207.1 GCA_018671575.1 Methylococcales bacterium
AAAGTAACTTTTTTCTGCTTTTTCGTTAATTTTTTACAGAATTAAAATTATTAAACTATAGTCTTGATAACTTAATAATAAAAAAAATTCTGTAGTTATAATGACAAATCATCGAGTTAAAAATATTGTCAGTACCTTACTGAATAGTTATTCTGATATTTTCTTTCTCAAAGGGCTATTTTCAGGGTTTATTCTGCTGTTGATTACCTTTATAAATTATAATGCAGGACTGTCTGGGTTATTATCCGTTTTATCTGCCTATAGCATTGCTTTAATGCTCGGTTATCAAGTTACTTTTCTAAAAACAGGTTATTTTACCTATAATGCTTTGCTGGTTGGTCTGGCAATAGGCTATTTGTTTAAAATTTCAGTTTTAAGTTTATTGATGATCTTTATTGCGGGTAGTTTGACGGTCATTATTACCATTGTCATAGCCCATATTTTTTATCAATTATTTGGTTTACAAGTGCTTAGTATTCCTTTTATTCTCGTCAGTATTTTAGTGTATTTGTCGGCATCTAGTTTTACAAACTTGTATGTGGTCTCACTCTATTCTCAATCTCATTTGTTAGAACTTGGTTTTTTACCTTTTTGGTTAAGTGGTTATTTTAAAGCACTGGGAGCCATTATTTTTATGCCGAATGAGGTGACGGGGTGCTTAATTGCCTTGTTGTTGTTACTCAATTCTCGAATTCTTTTTACCTTGTCATTGACAGGATTTTGTTTCGGTATTGTGTTGTATGGTTTGTTTACAGGATCAATCGAAACAGCGGCTAAGGATGTGAGTAGTTTTAATTACATTTTAATTGCCATGGCGTTGGGTGGAATTTTTAATATTCCTTCATTGAAAAGTTATGCAATCGCCTTTTTAGGCGTTGCCATTGCCACCATCATCGCCAGTGCGGGTCATGTCTTTTGGTCTCAATATGGTTTACCTATTTTTACCTTGCCCTTTACCATTGTCACCTTGACCTTTATTTATATGCTTAATTTATTGGATTATCCGTTACGAACTAAAATTTATAAAAATACACCCGAACAAAATCTTGATGCGTTTTTAGCCAATCAAGGGCGCTATGTGACCGAAAATACAGCCTTATCTTTGCCTTTTAAAGGTCGTTGGCATTGCTGGCAAGGATTTGATGGCGATTGGACTCATAAGGGAATCTATCGTTACGCTTATGATTTTGTTATCTGCGATTCACAAAAAAAGACCTATTGTAATCAAGGTAAGTCATTAACGGATTATTATTGTTTTGGTCAAGAAGTGTTATCACCTGTAAGGGGTAGGGTGGTTAAAGTGATTCATTATTTGGCTGATAACTCTATCGGTTCAGTTGATACTGTGAATAATTGGGGCAATGAAATCACCATTGAAGATGCCCGTGGTTTTATGGTTAAACTGGCTCATTTTGCCAATCAATCCATTTATGTGGTGGAAGGCCAGATTGTTGAGGTCGGAACTGTTTTGGGATTGTGTGGTAATTCTGGTCAATCGCCACAACCTCATATTCATATTCAAGTACAATATGGTATTTCGGTAACTGCCGCCACTATGCCTTTTGTTTTTGTCAATTATGAACAGTCTGGAAATTATCATTCATCAGGTTTGCCAGAGGTACATAGTGATATTACTCATTGCCAGTTTGATCTGTATTATGATCAATTGAGTAACTTTGTGCTGGATGAAAGGTTTACTTATGATGTTTATTTGAACGACCAAAAACAAGCTGATTTAACTTTCCAGATAACCATGGCAGATGATTTAAGTTATTACTTTAAAACGGCCAAAGGTAAGCTATATTTTGGTAAGCAATATGGAAACTTCTATTTTTATGGAACCACTGGCAATGATCCCTATTTGTCTTTGATGTATTTGGCGTTATCAACAATGCCTTTATCTTATGCACCACAATTGAAGTGGTCGGATAACATTAATAATGATTTGGTGTTGAATTATGTGCAGGCTAATAGTGCGAGTCTACTCAACTCTTTTAAAACTGATGCTGTCAGTACCCATGCTGATTATCATTATGTTGATGAAAACACGGTAAAAGGTAAGGTTATAAATAAATTTTTTGGAGTTGAATTGGATACCTTGATTAAGTTAGATCCATTGAGTCGATTTAAAGAAATAGAAGTGGCTGAGTATCGGTTTGTATTGCAGTCGAAAATTTAGATGTTTGGTACAATATTTTACAATGATGGTAATTAATTTAGCCATATCTGAACATAGATAGACACGGATAATGTCTAATGAGTATTTGTGTTTATTTGTCTTCATTCGTGGTTCAATATTTTGCTATTTTGCCCAAAGGGCATTATGTTCTAAATACCCTTTGGAGGGTTAATCTGTTGAAAAAAATAACATTTTTATTGTTGGTATTATTTGTTAGCTCAGCCTCAATGGCTGATTTTAGTTTAGTCAACAAGCTGAGTGAAGATCAAATATCTCAAGCGTATTATAAGTCTTATACCTATGAAAAATCAGGTAATTATAATGATGCCATTAAATCAATCCAATTGGTTTATCAACGCTATGAAGCAACTTATGGCGTCAATAATCGCCTGGGTAAATTATTTCGGATGAATGCTCAATACCGAAACTCAATCAGTCATTATAAAAAAGCCATTAAAGCTTTGCCTAATGCCATCTCACCAAAACTGGGTTTGATGTATTCTTATTTATTGGCAAAGAATTATGAAGCAGTGAATAAGGTCGGGTATCAGGTTATCAGTACCGACTATTATAATTATTATGGCAATTTTAGATTGGCAGTGGCTTTACGACAATTAAATAAACTGGATTTAGCTGAGAAAATTCTCATCAAAATGTTGATTAGATACCCTGGCGATACTTTGTACCTAACTCAATTAGGGCTGTTAAATAATCAACAAAAAAAATATCTTCGTGCCAAGGCAATATTCAAAGAAGTCTTGATACTTGATCCTGAAAACGTTAACGCGAAAACTGTTTTAGGGACGCTAATTAAATAACTTTTACAACTCGGTTTTAGCTTTGCGTTAGATTTGATTGATCTGATTGAGAAAAGCTGTAGCACTAGTTATTCTAATGTGAAGTTTTTCGATTAAAGATCAATCAGAGATAGCGTAAAGATGGAAGTGAGATGTAAAAGTTATTTGATTAGCGTTCCTTAATGTCATTGGCTAAATAAAAATTATGGACTCAAACAATCTTGCATTTGATTTAGAAAGTTACCGTCTTGAATTGTGGAGGAGCATTTACCAAAATGTTTTGTCTTCAAATATTCAGGAATTAAATGATCATTTTATAGAAGCCTTTAAAATCGAATCTTATTGGGCTTTTCCTGGTAAAGAAGTGCTTTATCAGTTGAGTCATTATTTGACGGGAGAAAATTTACAGTGCTTTAAATTATTATGTGGTAATTTATTAGAAGCGCTGGAAAAAGAATCCTATCGGGCTCAAGCCTTTGTTCCGTTTTATACCAATTTAAATAATCTGGATAAACCACAAAGCCATTTATTGACATCACATTATGCTGAAGCTGAAAAACGGAAGAAGTTAAAAACTTATTTTGAAGTCTTAATTGTTCATCCGAATCCTGCAGAATATGAATTATTGTATCGAAATTCTTTGGCAAATTACAAAACGTTTCAGGACCAATTTCTTTACGATATTGTGGTGGTGGATAACTATCAAGATGCCATCATTGCTGTGCTGTCCAATCCAACCATACAAACTTGTATTTATTTAGACGATTTTAAAACTCAGGTCGAATTTCAGTCCTTTTTTGCACAAGGTTTTAAATCATTTTTTGAAAATAAAATACCTTCTTCTCATGATGATGCAATTGATTTGAAAAACCATATTTGCCAGTTTAGATGTGAGTTGGATCATTTCTACATCAGTGAAACATTTGCAACAGAACAGCAGCAAAAAGTTTTTGATCGAATTATTTATACACAAAGTAGCAATTTCTTTGCCGATATCCATCATCATATTTTAAGTGGCATTGAGCAACGTTTTTCGACGCCATTTTTTGATGCCTTGCGTTCTTATGCAAAAAGACCCAAAGGTGCGTTTCATGCGTTACCTATTTCACAAGGGCAATCGATCGAGGAATCCTACTGGATTAATGATATTGCAGATTTTTATGGACAGGGAATTTTTGCGGCTGAAACATCGTCGACATTGGGTGGTATGGATTCAATCATGGATCCTAAAGGCTCAATTTCTCAAGCACAGAATAAAGCCTCTAAATTATTTCGCTCTAAAAACACCTATTTTATAACCAATGGAACCACCACTGCCAACAAAATTGTAATGCAGGCAAATTTGCATCCCGATGATATTATTCTGGTGTCATCTGATTGCCATAAGTCGATTCCCTATGCCATTTTATTGTCGGGTGCGACACCTATCTTTTTAGAAACCTATCCACTAAATCAGTATGACCTTTATGGTTGTGTCACGTTGAAAAGAATCAAACAGGTCTTGCTGGATTTAAAGCGTCAGAATCAATTGCATCGAGTGAAGCAGATTACCTTAACCAATTCAACATTCGATGGCGTGATTTACGATGTGCGTCGTTATATGTTGGATATTCTGGCGATTAAACCAGATATCATCTTTCATTGGGATGAAGCTTGGTTTTCTTTTGGTTATTTTAACCCGATATACCGTGATAAAACAGCCATGTCGGTATCGAATAGTCTGGAAGCAATGCGGACGGATGAAACTTATCAGCAATTTTATGAACAGTGGAAAGCTGAACATGATCTTGACGATCCCAGCTTTTTGTTGACCAATGATTTGTACCCCGATCCATCGAATTATAGTATTAGAGCGTATGCAACCCAATCTATTCATAAAACGTTGACCGCTTTTCGACAAGCCTCCATGTTGCATATTTTTGATGAAAACTTTGTGGAAGATGACTTTTATGAGGCATACCGAACGCATACTTCAACCTCTCCCAATTATCAAATCATTGCTTCACTCGATTTTGCAAGAAGACAGATGAGTTTAGAGGGCTACAATTTAATTAAAAACTCATTGAAGAAATCCTGGTGTTTGCGTCAAGAAATTAAAGAATCGGCTGTTTTAAATCGTTATTTTAAAGTGTTGGATGATCAGGAGTTGGTGCCAGCAGACTATCTTAATGAGTATCAATCATCGAATTCTTTGATGTTTTACCCTGAACTGAATGAGTATTATAAAGAGACTTTGTTTGTGGTTGATCCAACCAGAATTACTCTGGATATCAGTTCGACAGGTATTGATGGGCCTAATTTTAGACAGTTATTGATGACGCAATATGATATTCAGGTAAATAAAACATCACACAATACCATTTTGCTGATTATCAATATTGGTGTGACCGCAAAAAATATCAAATATCTACTGGATTCATTACATCACATTGCCAATATGCTGGATGATTCTCCAAGTCGAACAGAACCTGAAAAGTACATTGCTAATTTGCCACAAACTCGAAATTATCATGAAAAATTTGTGGTTTTCCAATCCAGTGATATTAATAATTTTCAGGCCGTTGAATTGCGTACGGCCTATTATGCAGGGTTAAAATCAGCCAATGTTGAATATATGTTGCTGTCTAACGAACTCATTCAGCGAGTGATGAATGGGCTTCACCCAGTTTCTGCAGGATTTATCACGCCTTATCCTCCTGGGTTTCCAATCATTGTGCCAGGACAGTTAATTACCTATGACATTTTATTGTATTTACAAAACATACAAATTAAAGAAATTCATGGCTATCATTCAGAGCATGGGTTAAAAATTTTTACAGCGGAGTTTCTAAAATAATGAGTCAACCAACACTGAACAGTATTCAAGAAATTAAAAATTATTTTCAAAAAAATGAAACCAATTATTATTTTGTCAGTGCCACCAATTTTAATTTGATGGTTATTTCTGATTGGGTCAAACAATGGTTTAACGTGAATTTTATTGATTGTTATGATGAGCAAAACAACAGTGTCATCATTCCTGAATCAGCTGAAACACCCGTGTTTAATGATATTGAGGCAATTAATCAATATTTGCTGGGCAATAAAAAAATTGTTGAGCACATTAAAAACCACAGTGATTCCAAAAATCCTGCCAATGTGTGTTTCTTGTTTTATGATCCTGAGCTGGAAAAATTGGTAAAATCATTGG
>JABHHM010000057.1 GCA_018671575.1 Methylococcales bacterium
ATCTTCATGCACTTCATGGTGAAAATAAAAAACACCTATATATTAAAAACACTTTGTTTTTCAATATTATTTAACAATTTTCAGCGTAGGCTTACCTTTTTTAGGCGGTTTTATCTGCTCAGATGATTGCTCAAAGTTGGCTTCATCTTCTTCAGAAAAAACCATACCTTGAGTGGATTCTTGTGAATAAATCGCCAAAGTAGCTCCAATAGGAATATACACATCCATGACTTTGCCACTAAAGCGAGCATTAAATGTCACACAATCATTATTTAATTCAAGACTACGCACAGCACTAGGACTCAAATTTAAAATTATTCGACCATTTTCGACAAACTGAATGGGAACAAAAGTATCTTCATATTCTGCATTCACAAGCAGATATGGAGTCATGTCATTATCCAAAATCCACTCATAAATGGCTCGGAGTAAATAAGGTCGGTTTGATGTCATCATATTTTATTGGTTGACTTTGATATCAACACATATCCAATTCAAGTTCTGACAAACTGGCTTTAAATGCTTCTCTGTTAAACACACGATTCATATAATCTTTAACGGGCTGAGCTTCTTCAGGCAGTTCAATACCTAATTTACCCAATCTCCAAAATAATGGGGCAATCAGACAATCAATCAAAGTAAATTCATCACTCATAAAATAAGACTTGAGTTCAAAAACTGGAGCAGCAGAAATCAAGCTATCTCGTAATGCTTTTCTTGCTTTATCGGCCTTTTTTTGATTTTCAGATTTTATATCGGGCAACAAACTATACCAATCTTGAGCCACTCGATGCATCAACAATCTTGAACGTGCTTTTGAGACAGGATCAACAGGTAACAAAGGAGGATGTGGAAAACGTTCATCTAAATATTCCATAATCACTCGTGATTCATACAAAACAAGATCACGATCAACTAAGGTAGGAACAGTCGCATAAGGATTAATTTCCAGCAAATCATCAGGTAAGTTATCAACGTCAACGTCATAGATTTCTGCAGCCAATCCTTTTTCGGTTAAGACAAACCTGACCATGTGACAATAAGGACAAGTCGGCGAAGAGAAAAAGGTCATGATCGATCTTTTTGCGATAACTGCCATTTTTATAGAAACTCCTACATTATAATAAACAGCGTGATTATACAATAAGACCAATATCTTGCAAGTGTTTACAAGAATATGAAATATTTTAGCAAACAACTATAATAATTAATTAAAGATAAAGAACACAAAACCATTGGTTTTTAAATTTCATTAATGGAAGCCGTATGAACATTAGTCCAGCCATTTTATTTGGTGCCCTTGAAATATCTATTTTTTTACTCGTTGTGTTTGTTGTTTTAATCGTCATCATTGTCAAACAACGATCTAAATTAAAAGATAACGAGCTAGAAATATTCCACTTAGAAAATTCATCAGATGAACCTCAAAATATCCCTGAGCAACCAATTAATAATACACCCGAGACACCCGAACCAGAACTTCAACAAGTAGCCCCTCCCCCTCCTGAAAACCCAACTTACAAAGAAATACTAAAACAAGAACTAAACAGAACAAAAGAGTTGTATATGGGTCTAACCAATAACAACAAAGTCAAACTTGACCCAAACTCAGATGTCTCACATCAAATTACTGCATTAAGATACTTATTTCTTAACACTGAAAACCAATCACTCATCGTTAAGGATAATGACAAACTATTTTGGCAGCTGATTCAAAAACAGCTTAAAAAAGTCATCAACTGTTATCGTTTATCTGTTTCAAACAGTAAATCCATAGAATTTGAGGAAAAAATACAACTTCTTGAAAGCTTAATTGATGATAAATCTGAAGAAATTACAACAGCAAGCAACGAAATAGAGGAATTAAAAAATCAATTAGAAAACCTAGATTCAAATGATATCGATGAGACTGAAAACAATGAAATTACTGACGAAGCCAAAGAAAAACTAGAACAAGAAATTCAGGAATATAAATCTAATATTGAGAATTTAAAGTCTCAATTAGAACACTTGGAAAATATGCAAAGCCAGGTTTCTCAGGTTCATCAAACAGGAGAAAATATTCATCAACAAATCATCGAATACACAAAAGATGTTGATGATGATTCAGAAATTCATGGTTTAGTGGAAAAATATCGCAATAATTTTAATGAATTCCACCAGTCAGTTATCACCAGTAAAAATACCGACGAAAATCAAAAATCATTTGTTTCCACCATAAAAAATACTGCCGATAAAAAGTTCAAACAAATTACCAAGCAATTTAACCGATTAAAAGACATTGCCAAAAATCAAAATGTCGTCATCAAAGACTTGAGGTCCGAATTAAACCAAATCAAAATCAACCCGTCTGACAGCGAAGCCATTGAGCATTTTGAAAGCCATGTTGATCATTTAGAAAGATCGCTTAATGACTCTGACATGTGCATTCAAATTCTCGAGGAAGATAACAATGAATTACACAAGAACATTGATAACTTAAATCAGGAAAAAGATGATCTTGTTAAAGAAATTGAACAACTTGAAGAAGAAAAAAACTCTTTTACAAAAAATATTGAAACACTTGAAATAGAAAAAGATAATTTAGACAATGAAAATACTAAGTTAAAAGAAGACATTAAATATCATGTTGAAAAACAACATGAAAGCGAGACAAAAGCGACAAACCTAGAAAACACTATTGCAGAAAAAGACTCGTCCTCTCAGCAATTATCAGAAGAAGTCAAAAAACTACAGGAAAAACATGATGAAATGACATCATTAGATATATCAACCTGGGAAGAAAGCTCTGTTTATAAGCAACTGGATGACCAAAAAAGTCAAAATACACACTACGAAACTCAAATAGAACAGCTCAATCAACAAAATATTGAACTGAGAACTAGAATAGAAGATACCGAGGAAGACCAAGAACAAATCCAATTATTACAGGAACAACTAGAAGAAAAAGACCAGTTTATTAATAGCCTAATTACCCAAGTTAATGCAACAGATCAACAATCTACTCAAAAAACCGAAACCACAGCTGAAAACAAATCAATTGATGATAAATTTTTAACATCAGAAGATTTTGATCCTACAAATGAGCATCAAATAACCGCCCTCCCTCAAACAGCGTCAAACGATACAACACCCTCAACAGAATTGAGTGTTCCACTCGAAGACAGTGAACCAACAAATAACGAAATAGAATTTAATCGGGAAAATATAACCGAAGAAAATTTGGTGAAAAATAATGATGATTTAGAAGATAAAGAAAACACTAATACAGAAGATTTATTTGCTACAAACATGATTCACGAAGAAGATATATCAGAGTCTGATAACAACAATTTAAAAGATGATTTATTATTCGCATTTGATTCTGATGAAAGCACTTCAACCGTTAAATCTGATGACATTGAACAACCTGACGACAACCCAGAGGAACTTTCAGTATTAAACACTGATGAGCCAGATGATGACTTGGAATCAATGTTTGAAAATAAAGAAGACACAAGCACCGAAGATTTATTCGCTACAAACATGATTCACGAAGATGATGTATCGGAATCTGGCAACGACAATTTCAAGGATGATTTATTATCCGCATTTGAATCTGATGAAAGCACTTCAACCGCTATACCTGACGATACAGAACAACACGATCACGATGATGACATAGAATCTATTTTTGGTGAGAGCAATGGCGTTGACATCAATGAATTACATGATGATGACACCCCAGACGAACAAATAGTCACTCTAGGCAATTCAGAATCACACCCAATTGAAGAATCAGAGGAACTTTCAGTATTCAACGATGATGAACCAGATGATGACTTGGAATCAATGTTTGAAAATGAAGAAGACACAAGCACCGAAGATTTATTCGCTACAAACATGATTCACGAAGAAGATGTATCGGAATCTGGCAACGACAATTTCAAAGATGATTTATTATCCGCATTTGAATCTGATGAAAGCACTTCAACCGCTATACCTGACGATACAGAACAACACGATCACGATGATGACATAGAATCTATTTTTGGTGAAAGCAATGGCGTTGATATCAATGAATTACATGATGATGACAACCCAGACGAACAAATAGTCACTCCAGACAATTCAGAATCAAACCCTGTTGAAGAAGAACCAGAGGAACTGTCAGTATTAAACAATGACGAACCAGATGATGATTTGGAGTCCATACTTGAAAATGAAGAAAATACAGATAATTTATTTGCCACAAACATGCTTCACGAAGAAGATATAGCAGAATCTGACAACAATTTGGAATCACGTAACAATGAAGAAGAGAATAATAACCATGAAGTACTATTAGATGAAAACATAATACAAAAAGATGAAGATTCTGATGATTTTTCATCATTGTTTAGCAATGAAAATAACACCAATGCTGAAGATTTATTTGATGAACTTGAATTATCTAAAAAAACTGAAGACAGTGAAACCGATGAAGACATTGATATTGAGGCATTATTTGCAGAATCCATGAAAAAAGATTCTAACAAATAAAAAAAGAACGTTGACAGTCGACACTCTCAATCAGGATTCAATAATCCCAAAATGAGCATAGGTTTTTTGTGTCGCCATCCGCCCTCTTGAAGTTCTAACCATATAACCTTGCTGTATTAAATAAGGCTCTAAAACATCTTCAATGGTTCCTTTTTCTTCACCAATAGCCGCGGCAAGACTTTCAACACCCGCAGGTCCACCATCAAAATGATCAATTAAAATTCTTAATAAACGACGATCCATTTCATCAAAACCACAATCATCAACTTGCAATAAATTCATTGCACTCATTGCAGATTGCAGATCAATAACACCATTGCCTTTGACTTCAGCATAATCACGAGCCCTTCTTAATAATCGATTAGCTATTCGAGGAGTTCCACGGGAACGCTTAGCGATTTCTTGGGCACCAGATTCTTCAATTTCAATGTTTAAAATTCTAGCTGAGCGGATAATAATAGTAGTCAATTCTTCATGATTATAAAATTCCAAGCGTTGCACAATACCAAAACGATCTCTCAAAGGAGATGTTAATAAACCCGCTCTGGTTGTCGCTCCGATCAAGGTAAAAGGTGTAATATCCAACTTGATTGAACGTGCACTTGGCCCTTCACCAATCATGATATCAATTTGATAATCTTCCATTGCAGGGTAAAGCACTTCTTCAATCACAGGACTCATGCGATGAATTTCATCAATAAATAATACGTCATGACTTTCAAGATTGGTCAATAATGCGGCCAATTCTCCTGGCTTTTCCAGAATAGGCCCAGAGGTAGAATGTAAATTCACATTCATTTCTCGGGCGATAATATTGGCCATGGTTGTCTTTCCAAGACCAGGTGGACCAAATATCAATACATGATCCAGCGCTTCCTGACGATTTTTTGCCGCTGTAATGAATATCTCCATTTGCTCACAAACGGCTTGTTGACCAATATATTCTCGCAGACTTTTAGGACGAATGGCTTGTTCGACCAATTCTTCATCTTGAGATTGGGCTGAAATGATACGTTCTGTTTCCATGTATTATTTATTTTTTAAGGTTGACTGTAATGCTAATTTGATAATTTCTTCGATTGATAAATCTTTATTTTTAAACTCACTCACCATCTGGCTGGCGCTTTGGTGTTTATAACCTAACGCAACCAATGCATTAATGGCTTCAATATGAGGAGCCTTAACAGGCAAAGAATCGGTACCAGGATTTCCTGCTAGATTTTTATTAATTTCAACACCAATCGTATTCCAACTATCGTCATCGAGTCGATCTTTCATTTCAATGATTAAGCGCTCTGCCATTTTTTTACCAATACCCGAAATACTTTTTAAAGCATTGACATCTTTTTCTCGAATGGCATAAATAAACTCATCCATTTTCATTCCAGACAAAATCGTTAACGCCAATTTTGCCCCGATACCATTGACTTTAATCAATGTTCTAAACCATGACTTATCTTGGTCTGTTCTAAAGGCATAGAGAATTTGTGCGTCTTCTCTGACCAAGAAATGAGTATACAGCATCAATTCTTGATTCACATCTGGCAAACCATCAAACAATGTTAATGGTGCTTCAAGCTCATAACCCACACCATTGACATCCAATAATAACAACGGCGGATTAATAGCGACAATTTTACCTCGTAGAAAACCGATCAAGAAAAACTCCAAATA
>JABHHM010000054.1 GCA_018671575.1 Methylococcales bacterium
AAGGTCAAAAAATCTTGAGCTAAAATTTTGTTAAGATAATTATGGTCACCTACTTATTACTTCCATCTTCACATCATTTTTGATTGATCTTCTATCACAAAATCTCACATTAAAATAACTAGTGCTACGTTTTTGTTCAATCAGATCAACCCAAACCAACGTAAATCTGAAACCAATATTGTCCAGGTTATTTGATTTTCACACCTAATCAACTCGTTACTTCGACCATCCTGATGAAATATTACCTGCAGGTTTTGACAAAATTCTCTCACCCGCTCTTAAGCCAGACAATACGGTAATTTTATCGCCAATTTCTTCGCCTAATCTTAACAATCTAAGTTCAGGTTTATTTTGAGCATTAATCACATAAACACCAGGCAAACTTGAACGCCATTTAACCGCTGCTTTAGGAATTAAAGGAATTGTTCTTGCTTGAGTAGTGACATCAGGAATACTAACTTCAGCATACATTCCTGGTGCCGCTGGGCTGGCCTTAGGAATATCAAACTTAACAGTCACTGTATGACGCTGTTTATCAGCCATTGGGAATATTTGTGCAACCCTTGCTTCAATAATGACATTATTGATATCCAGTTTTGCAGAAACCACGTCACCCTCTCGAATACCACGCATTAAACGAGCAGGAACATCAACCCGAATTTGTAATTTATTGATGTCAGCAAATTTCAACAAAGGTTGACCTGGTTGCTTGGTGTCACCCACTTCTATAAATTTTTTCACAATAACACCATCAAACGGTGCTTTACTTAAGGTATTTCGCATCATCGCATTAATGGTTTCAATTTGAGATAATGCTTGCTCTCGTGCGCCTCTTGCCTGCTCAACATTGGTTTGCAAATTGGTTAAATTAGCGCCACGCTCCAGACCTGGTTTATTATGCCCCATCATGCCAGCCATTGGCTTGGTCATCATGTTATCAAATAATGTCGGCATACCCATACCACCTTGAGTGCTATTTCTTTGCGGAGAAATCAATTCCCTGGAGTATTGTACACCCGCATTTCTCATAGAAGCTTCTGAGTTTCTAAGACTCGCTTCTGCCGCACGTAATTTGGCTTTTAATGAAATATCATCTAATTCTACCAAGGTTGAACCTTGCTTAAAGTGATCCCCTTCTTTACCAGAAATCGTGACAACTCGACCAGGCATCTGTGCAGACAAAGTCACTTCTTTGTACGGAACAACCGTTCCACTCAACGATACTGATGCACCCACTGTACGCTCTTCGACTGTTTCAATTCCACCACCCAAAACTGGTTCACTGGCATTAATAGCTGAATGCATACACATTGCACCTAAAATTCCAGATAAAGCCAGCGGTAATATTTTTTTATTCATCTAGCCGCCCCCTTAAAAATAATTAATCAAACAAACTGTTTTATTACTAATGCCAAAAAATATTGACGATATATTTCCAAACTTCTTTAAACTTTTCCCATCACTGCAAAGGTTTTAATAAACGGTCCTGCCATTGCAGGATTTTTTATCATTGACCCATAATCACCCAAATAAAACTTCAACTTACCCGAGGCATAGGCTGTTCCCAAGCCCATCATCCCAGGTGGTTTTTTCATCCATTTATCCCAGCTTTCAGTCGATGCACGAAGATCCCAATTAACTTCCTGATCACTAAACACATCCGCATCTGAAACTTCACCATTTTCTATTCTAATAAACCCTCGAGGAGATTTTTCATTTTGTAATCCATAAGCAATGACTGACGTGAAATTTAACTTTGCCAAAGCATTTGTTAAATCAGCATCACTATTCCACATTTTCATATAATCCTTCATCCAACTTTGTGAAAATAATTCAGCCATATTTTTCCCTCAAAAAATAAGTCGTATAATTATGATTATTGCAATTTTCAGATTTATCTAGCACTGCATGATTTGATATAGTACAGATTAACTGATAAGGCTAGATCAAATTCAAAAAACTCTTTAGAGCAACACAAAACATATCAGGCACCATGGACAGATAACCTCATGAATAACCTGAAAAATATTTGTTATTTTGAAGCACTCAAAATGTTTCTCTAATATTCGAAAAATCTTTTAAAAATAACATAAATAGTCACTCAAATATTTTAGGTTAAATTATTAATATTTGCTGGAATTTAATTCAATTAAAAAATTTATGAGTAATTTTTTGCTTGTCCTATCCATTATTTGATAGACTATTGAAACAATAAAAACTCGCCTACTCAGGAGCATTAAATGTACAACTCTGGAAGATCTGTTGCTTCACGAATACAACAACTTGAATCTCATTTAGATCGCGAGAACCCCGTCTTATTAGAATCTGTTAAAAACTTCAGAACTTTAGACAAAGTTGCTTACAGCATGGGCTTGCTTGACAAAGAAGAATCATTTGCGACACAAATTCCATGGTGGCCACTGGTCTCAATTTTGGGTACTTTTTCAGCGGGAAAATCATCGTTTATTAATTATTATTTAGGTGCCAAAATTCAGCGCAGTGGCAACCAGGCAGTTGATGAAAAATTTACTGTTTTGTCTTATAGCAAAGAGGAACACACTTTACCTGGCGTTGCTTTAGATGCAGACCCTCGATTTCCATTTTACCAAATCAGTACAGAAATCGAACGAGTCTCGGAAGGAGAAGGAC
>JABHHM010000053.1 GCA_018671575.1 Methylococcales bacterium
AAAGAGCTCAGCAAAAAGTAGAAAGTCAGCGAGCTTATTTGCAGGTTGTGTTAAGTAATTTATCTTCAGGTGTTATCACCTTTGATTTGGATTTAAGGTTCAGAACTTCCAATGATGCTGCCAGTGAAATATTGGGGATTGATTTGAAATTATTCAGGCGTTCATCGATACAAAAAATTGTTCAAGTTTATCCAAGTTATAGCAATTTATTCTGGCCGTTACAGGAACATATGATTACCAGTGAGAAAGAATGGAGTGAACAGTTAGAAATATTTGGCGCAGGCAAAAGACAGGTGTTAATTTGTCGAAGCACTGCGTTACCCGATGGTGCGGGTATTCAGTCTGGCTATGTTGTGGTGTTTGATGATATTACCAATTTAATTCAGGCACAAAGAAATTCTGCCTGGGGTGAAGTTGCCAGGCGATTAGCGCATGAGATAAAAAATCCATTAACCCCGATACAATTATCCGCTGAGCGACTCAGAAGAAAGTTGTTGGTAAAAATAGAAGGTAAAGATGCAACCATCTTAGAGAAATCGACCAATACCATTATTCAACAAGTCGAAGCAATGAAAGAAATGGTGAATGCATTTTCTGAATATGCCAAAACACCACAAATGAATATTGTGCCATTGGATGTTAATCAATTATTGGAAGATGTGGTTGAATTATACCAGCATAAAAAGGATGTTGTGATTGAGTTAAAAGCCAATCGACAAGAGTTAACCATTAAAGCTGATACCGTGAGATTAAGGCAGGTTTTTCATAATCTGATTAAAAATGCTTTGGAAGCACTGGATGGTGTGGAAAATGCAAAAATTGAGATTGTCTCTAATTGTACAGAGTCAAATAGTTGCCAGTTTGTAGAAATAGATTTTATTGATAACGGTCCTGGCATTGCCGATAATTTAATTAATCAACTCTTTGAACCTTACATGACCACTAAAACAAAAGGTACGGGATTGGGTTTGGCTATTGTTAAGAAAATAATTGAAGAGCATGGTGGTGTGATATCGGCTTCAAATAGTGATGGCGGTGGGGCGTTTATTGCTATAAGATTGCCTGTTAATAGTAGTTAGGTAACTATTTTTTGTCAAAAATGTTCATTTATATTCATAAATTGTATTTTTTCGACAATTTTATGTCTTGATTTGATGAAAATCTGAGTTTTCAGACACCCCCTAATGTTTGTTTTATTACCCTGAATGCGTAAACCTGGTGTAATTAGAGGAATTTTATGAGTAGCCCATACATATTGGTTGTTGATGATGAACCCGATATCCGTAATTTAGTTAAAGAAATTTTAGAAGATGAAGACTATGAATTAGGCACGGCTGAAAATGGGTTAACAGCACGTCAAGCTTTGCGTGAAAGACGACCAGACCTTATACTATTAGATGTATGGATGCCTGATATTGATGGCATCACATTATTGAAAGAATGGTCTGAAAGTGGGACTTTGCCTTGTCCAATTATTGTGATGTCAGGTCATGGAACGGTAGAAACTGCGGTAGAAGCCACTCGATTAGGTGCTTACGATTTTATCGAAAAACCATTGTCACTGGCAAAGTTATTATTGACCGTTGAACGAGGTCTTGAAGCACAAAAATTATACCAGGAAAATGTGGGCTTAAAAAAACAAGTTCAGCCAATTATAGAACCTGTTGGAAAAAGTTCAGTATTGCAACGTTTGAGAGAACAAATCAAAAGAATCGCGCAGCATGATACTTGGGTTTTATTACATGGTGAGGCAGGTAGTGGTAAGGAAACTTTTGCACGTTATTTGCATTCAAACAGTTCCAGAAAAGATGGGCCATTTATTGATGTAGGAACAGCCTCCATTGCCAAAGAAAACTCAGCTGTTGAGCTTTTCGGTAGTGAAGAGGGTGATAAAGTCCATTATGGTCGTTTAGAGCAAGCCAATGGTGGAACTTTGTATCTGGATGAAGTGGGTGACATGGATATGGGGACTCAAGGCAGATTATTGAGTGCTTTAGAAACTCGTTCATTTTTAAGGGTGGGTGGTTCTGAGTCAGTGCAGGTTGACGTAAGAATTATAGCGGCAACACGACATAATTTAAAAGATCGCGTCAAAGACGGACTATTCCGAGAAGATTTATTTTACCATTTAA
>JABHHM010000052.1 GCA_018671575.1 Methylococcales bacterium
CTGTTCAGGTTACCCCTATTTTTCTCCAGTTCAAGGCAAAAAATATGAGTTTACAGGTGTAAATGAATATTTTTTAACGAAGAAATGGAGAAAAAGAGGGGTGACCTGAATAGTTACGAATATTGTTACATAAAATATCAGGTGAATTCAGCAATAATTCTTTACTTTTCAGATCAACCGCTACTTGAGTTGTACTGCCTTTTGCAAGACGAATACTTTGTTGTTCATTTTGAATTAAATAACTGATTTTTAATCGATGTTCATACTCAATGATGGTGGCGGTTACCGAAATGTTCTGATCGTATCTGATGGCTTGAATATAACGACAGCTAGATTCAATGACTGGCCACTGATAACCATAATCATACATCTCCTGTGGCCCCATAGAAATTAGTTTTAATAGTTTGGTGCGGGCAATTTCAAAATATTTATAATAATGCCCGTGCCAAACAATATTCATCGCATCAATGTCATGAAATGGAATGATAATTTCTACATTGGCTGAGATATTGACTTGAGTTTGTTGTTTCATTTCAGTTTCCAGAAATCGTAAAAATTATACCATTGATAAGGGTATTGACAGCATATTTTTTCAAGTTCCTGTGCATATTTTTCAATGTAAACTTTAATGGCTTCTTCCCTGTTTTTTCTAGGTAGTTTGACATCATCAGCAAAGGGTTTGAATATTAAATCATAGGTGTCATGTTTGGTTTGGATACCGAATATTATATAAATCGGGCAACGCAATATACTGGCTAAAATGATTGCACCTTGTGGAAATAAGGCGGGTTGTCCGAGGAAATTAACTTGACTGTTTCTATTGTCAGAAGAGACTGGAACACGATCTCCCATGGTCGCTATAAATTCACCTTGTTCAATACAGTCACTCATTTCCATGGCTGATTGAATATTCAGGTTATCGACTGAAATAATTTTGGTATCAAAATCAGGATTAATCTGCTGCATTAAAGCATTAAATTTTTGAGCATGTTCAGTGTACATTAATAAATTAACCACACTTTTTTTATTGCCCACTTTATATTTATTAATGTGTAATGCACGCATCATCTCCACATTACCAAGATGAGCACTTAATAAAATAGCTCCTCGATGAGTCTCTAGCTGCTGTGAAATACAATCAAAACCATGCCAATTGAGTTTATAGTCAATTTTTTTATTTTGCCAGAATTGAATTCGGTCTAAGGTAGACTGAGCAAACTGATAATAATGTTTGAATACATGCTGAGTACCAGGAGAGGAAGTGAAATGAGTATTGTCAGGACAGAAATTAGCAACTTTTTGTAGGTAATCTTTGGATTCATTGCGCCGTTTTTTATCACTTAATACAAAATAACCAATCACAGGGTAAAGTATAAAATTAACCAAGGGTCTGCCCGAAATTTTTAAAATGGACAATAATAATTGCATCGCAATTTTTGCCCCTCTTTCTTTTTTGGTATGCCAGTCTTGTGATTGATTATTTTGGTATTTTTTTCTGTTAAAGAGTATCCAAGGTAAATGAAACAACATTTCTGTTATCAGGCGTGTATGCATCCAGCTAATTAATGCGTTATCTTCAAACAAATGAAAATGAGACAATCCATTATGATGATATTTAACGGCTGTTTTAATACTAATGATTGGAAGTCCAAGCCAAAGTAGACGAACAGCAATTTCAGGGTCAAAGTCCATTTTTTGCCCCAGATTAAAGCCTATTTTAGACGTGAATCGTTTGCTATTGAGTAATTTGGCTGTTGCTTGTAATGGATAACATCTAAATCCACACAACGCATCTTGTATTTCACTGGATAATGTTTCTATCCGAATAAAAAACTGTGTGATTTTTCTGCCATAAAGTCTCCCTTTAGGAGCACTGTCATCAAATTCAGGCAAACCTAAAACCAGTGCTTGAGGATTGGATTTCGCTGCCTGGAGAAATTTTGGAATATCATTGAGTTGATGTTGACCATCAGCATCTACTTGAATGGCATGGCTATACCCTAAAGATGCAGCCTGTTTTAGTCCATCAATGACTGCCGCTCCTTTGCCACCATTTTGGTGTCGGTGAATAAGCGTGACAAAAGAATGTGTTGTGACTAATTGTTCCAGAGTTTCACAGGTTGCTTGATCACTGCCATCATTCACGATCAAGCAAGGCAAGGCGTATTGTTCAATTCTAGCAATCACTTTTGGAATTCCATCTTTGTGATTGTGGATGGGTATCACTACACAAGGCTTAAACATATGAAGATACAATCAAGTTAATGTTCATTATTTGGCTGAAAAATAGTGGTTAATATTTGGTTTCACGGAAGGTATGATTTTTCCTGATGAAATTTTTTTCTCCCGATTGTACAGCTTATAAAAGTAATGATCATTTTCCCAGCCTATTTGCATAGTACAATAATCATTCGGTAGTAGCGGGTTATTAAATTTCATTGCTTGAATTTTTTTTACTTGAACGGATTGTTTGGTTTTTTTCTCGATAAACTCGATGACCCATTTTAACTGGATGATGCCAGGTGTCACAGGAAAACCATCAAAATGTCCTTGAAAATAGATTAAATCTTCAGGTACTTGTATGTATAACGACCAATAGCCATCTTTGGCTTGGGTTTTTTTGACTGTTTCAGAGGTGATGATTTTATAGTCTGACATTTTTAATGTTTATTTGGGTGGGAAAATGGGTTTAAAAAAACGATCAGTCAATGCACCTTCATATCGCCTGAACCTCCAATATCGGTAGCTCAATTCAACCACAAATAATAGACTCAGTAAAATATAGGCAAGAAAACCAGTGTAAAATGTCCAAAGCACTAAATTATTTGATAATGACAGGAATAGAGCTATTCCTCCATTTAAAATAAAAAAATAACACCAGGCAATGGTAGAGTTTTTACAGTATTGTATTTCTTCAGGAGAAAGAGTGTCTACTTGCATCAGAGCAAAAACTTCAATCATTGAAGGTGATTTAAATAAGGTTAAAGCAAATGCAATGAATAAAATGAGGTTGATGATGGGGGGAATTAAAAATAATAAAAAATGATCATTGATAAAATAAACGACTGAAAAAATCAAACTCATAACAACAAATATCACCCACTGATGGAATGATATTTTTATTTGCTGCATTAAAATAATTTGTCTGAGTACAATAAAAACCAGCATCATTACAGCGACATATTTGGCATTAAATGTTGTTAGTCCATAATAGATAATAAATGGATAACCAATCATGAATATAAAGCTTAGGGCGAAGAGAGTGTTTTTAACAAAACTCATTTAGGCAGGCTGATTTAACAACTTTTCCAGTGTTTCTATGATGTCATTTACAGTTCGGATGTGCTTGAAATCATTGGCATTAATTTTACGATTAATTTCTTTTTCAAGTTTGACAATTAAATCAATTGCATCAATGCTGTCTAAGTCGAGGTCTTCATAAAGGCTGGCATCTGGAGTTACCATGTTTTGATCTAAATCAAATGTTTCAGTAAGCGTGGTGATGACTTGTTGTGTTATTTGTTCTTTTGAAAGCACAGATTGTTCATCCATTATTTTGTTCTTCAATTAGATTGGCTAATGTTTCTATTGAATAAAAATATTGCTTATTTTTTTCATCATCACTCGCTACTTTAACACCATACTTACGTTGCAGTGCTATACCGATTTCTAATGCATCAATAGAGTCAAGTCCAAGACCTTCTCCAAATAATGGGGCACTGGTTTCAATATCGTCAGAACTCATGTCTTCCAAGTTGACTGAGGAAATGATCATTTCTTTAATTTCTGTTTCTAATTGAGTTCTGTCCAAGGCCATTACTTTTTATTGATTTATTTTTTAGAGGAATACGGCTTTTTTTATGAATTTTGCCAGTTGAAAGAATGCTATCATAAATTATATTACATTTCAAAGTGATAGCCTTCGGCACTCCAACTCTGACCAAATCACCGTCTATTCACTCATCAACAGAGCACCAAACATTTGTCAGCGCTTTCGTTAAAGCCAAAGTAAAAAGCCACTGCCATTACCAATGACCCAGCATTAATTTTATTCATGCAATTACTCATACTAAGGTAACGCGCAATAAATAAACTACCCATATTGCGC
>JABHHM010000051.1 GCA_018671575.1 Methylococcales bacterium
TATTGATGTTATAAGTAGGTGACCATAATTATATTAACATTTTCACTCAATATTTTTCGCCCTTTGGCACTACTACTCTGACCGAATAGATCTCTATGCAATCAGAGCAGTAACACCAAAGGTCAAAAAATCTTAAGCGAAAATTTTGTTCAGATAATTATAGTCACCTACTTATTTCAAACCTTTCATTATTTGATAATTTTAATTATGAGACAAGCCCCTAAAGAATACCATGCAGTCGTCATGGTAAAAAATAATAAAAGAAAGAAACGAGTCTCTGCTCATTTAATAGAGGTTGTTGCATCTGCTGAAGAAGCACTGGAAAAATCAGATAATGAACAAACCTTTCCAGCCCTTGTGTTTGGCCCGTCTACATCTTCAGAAAGCCATCAAATATACTATATTATGAAATGGTTGAGGTAATGCTTAAGTCAGTCAAAGCACTTGATATATTAGAAATTCGCCAAAAACTATTGAGACCCACAGGCACCCTTGAAAATTGTATTTTCCCAGAAGATAATGACATAAGTACGATCCACTTTGCTTCTTATCTCCAACAGAATATCACAAGTATCGTCTCGCTGATTAATTCTCCATTCCCTCATAAGCCAAGCTCAAATGATTGGCAAATCAGAGCAATGGCAACCTTACCAGAATATCGAAAAATGGGTTACGCAACCTCTTTATTGGAACAGTGTATATTGCACTCAACAAGCAAACAATCCAATACATTGTGGTGTAACGCTCGACGACATGCCGTATCATTTTATCAAAAATTTGGGTTTGTTATGATTGGAGAAGAATTTAACATTAGCGACGTAGGGCCACATTTTCTCATGAAATTTTCACCGAAGGACAAATCATGAATTGCTTCATTTATCGTAGCCAGAAAAAAAATGACATGTATTTATACTTGAAAGAAAAAGATGATTTTAGTTGCTTGCCTGAAGACTTACTCAAACAATTGGGTGTACTTGAGTTTTCAATGGAGCTGGAAATGACAGCCGATAGAAAGCTGGCAAGAGAAAATCCAAAAGCAGTACTGGAGAATCTAAAGAATAGAGGATTTCATCTGCAATTGCCTCCTCAGGTTAGCATTGAAAACCAGCTAAGTAGTTATTTGAACAAAAATCATCATTAAAATTTTGGACAAAAAAAAGCATGGGGAAACCCATGCTTTTTATATTTTTTAATTAACTGCTGTTAAAATACTTTTGAAATAGAAAATTTCAGTGTCAAGAAATCTTCTTTAAATTTACTGGGTGGATTTGGTACGGTACTTGGTGATGCATGACCAAATGAATCTGATACATCTTTAAATGTATATGAATTAGTATCAACAGCTATCGAATAGCTGGCCCCACCAAAAAATTTAGCATTCCAGCCAATTCCATAACTCACCCCATGCGCTTTAGATTTGGCATTCAGATTTGTTTGTTGAGTACCTTCAAATTTTGTATTTTCTTCAATTAATTTTCCGCTCAGGAAAGCATAGGCAATATTGGCAGAAATCAAACCTTTTCCAAGTCTCCAGCCATAGTTAACACCAAAAAATGGTCCATCTTCTTTAAACGACAGCATTGTTGCATTGGTGTTACCAAAATTTGAAGCCGTAGCATCCGAGAGAACTCCTGTTGCTGAACTTTTTCCAACTTTATAGCCTACATAGACACCCATTTTAGATTTTAAAGATCCGACCTTAACTTTCATTCCAGCCGTAATGGAGTAATCAGTTCTATCACCAGACAAAGACTCACTATATCCTCCGAATAAATCAGCATCAAAAGTATCCGATTCTGTTGAAGAAGTCTGGTACGATAAATCTAAATATTTATTTCCCTTAAAAAATGTTGCCCCTACACTGTACATAAAAAAATTGACATCAAAATCTACAGATGGAAAATCCAAAGGTGTTGCTAAAAGATTGCCCTGTGCATCTCTAGTTATGGCTCCAGTTCTCCCAGATTGATTAAAGTTATATTCAGAATATCCCATAGAAACTCTGGGTACTACACCCGTTCTCTCAGCGAATGATACACTCGGTATTAGAACCGCACCTAATATTGCTATTGTTTTTAATTGTTTCATCAAAGACCATCCTCTGCCTTAAAAATTTGGCATCAATTTATTGTTTTATATTATTTTTATTTTGGCATTATTATTTTTTATAATTAAAATAAATACCCATAATAATGAAGTTTAGTTGAGAAATTATAATTTCACAAAAAAACATCACAATTAATTTTATTTGTTTCTAATTTGCAACAAAAACAATGAAATGAAGGCAACCAGAGGCCATAATTCCAGCCAGCACATCATCGATCATAATACCAAACCCAGCCTCGCAATTTTTATCTAACCAACTAATTGGCCAAGGCTTAAGGATGTCAAAAATTCTAAACAAAATAAAACCAAGAATAATCCAATACCATTCAACGGGGATCATGAACATCGTCAACCAAAAACCAACAAATTCATCCCATACAATGCCACCATGATCATGCACACCCAGCAACTCTGATGATTTACCACAGATGTAAATACCCAATATGAAAGTTGCAACTAAAAATATTCCATAGTTTAAAATGGACAATTGAGTTAATAACAGATAATAAATGGGAATTGACGCGATGGTTCCCATTGTGCCAGGAGCTTTTGGATAAAGACCTGAACCAAAACCAAAGGCAAAAAAATTAACGGGATGCTTCAAGTCTTTAACAGTCAATTTCAATTTAGATTTCATATAATTCATCTACTCTAAAAGTGTTGATAGCCTTGTCGACTAAAGTTGATTAGGTCACCATTCTCAGCATAACACCTTAATCCAGCTTGCCTTTCAATTTCCCCAATACAGTGACAACCACAGCCCCATTGAACAGAGACTTCTTCTAATAATTTTTTATTATTTTTTGGTACTGTAAAACACAGCTCATAATCATCACCATAAGTTAAGGGTAACTTAAAATCATTAGTATCAATGATATATTGTTGCATAACTTGAGAAATCGGTATTTCTGAGTATTCTATGGATGCACCACATTGACTGGACTCAAGAATATGCCCTAAATCAGCCATTAAACCATCAGAAATATCAATCATTGAATTAGCAATTGCGGCAATGGAAAGTGCTTCATTAACTCGAGGACTGGGTCGGTCAAATTTCTTTTGAACGTGTTTTATGCTTGCCTCATTCAAAGTAACTTCATTTTTTCTATTTTTAATGGCTAATGCCGCATCACCCAGCGTTCCAGTGATATAAATTAAATCACCAGGTTGGGCGTTAGACCTTGTTACAAAATTATTTTTTTGCTGAAAACCAAAAACACTCAAAGTTAATACGGTATCGCGGCTTTTAGTTGTGTCTCCACCGATCAGCTGCATATTGAATTGATCAGCCAGCTCTTGCATTCCTGCGTTTAATGATTGCGCCCAACAGCGATCTATTTGATTTGAAGATAATGCCAAGGTATACCAGGTAGGTATTGCCGCACTTGCGGCCAAGTCACTTAAACTCACCGCCAACGCACGATAACCTAAAAGATGAGGATCCATATCTGAAAAAAAATGGACATTTTCAACCA
>JABHHM010000471.1 GCA_018671575.1 Methylococcales bacterium
AGAAGATAGCGCATCTGTTTTTACAAAAGTACAAAAACAATATCCGAATAACTCAGTGTCTGCTTATTATTTGGGTTTGATTGCATTGCAGAAAGATAATACCAGTGAGGTTTTAAAGCAGTGGAGAAAATATATTCAGCTTGACCCTATTGGCGCAGAAAAAAATCAGGTGCAAAGTCAACTGACCATTATTGAAAATGAAGCTTTGGATTCCGAGGTGGCAAATTTATTGCAAAGTGAATTGAGTCGAAGCGGAGAAAAACCTGAGCCTAATTCAATTGCAGTGTTTAACTTCTCGAATCGAGGTGATGCAAAATATAACGTGTTGGCTAAGGGTTTAACGGCACTGGTTATTACTGATTTATCTAAAGTTCCTGGAATAAAAGTTCTGGAAAGAGAAAAAATTCAAAAACTGGTGAGTGAAATGAAATTATCTAAGTCTGGTTTGGTTAAGCAGGAGAGTAAGGTTCGGGCGGGTAAGCTGATGAAAGCGGAAAAATTAATGTTTGGTGAATTTAAAGTAGAATAAAAATAAGGTAGATATCATGCTTAATACAAATAGGTCATTTGTCAAATATGGATTGTTGTTCGTTACTGTTTTGTTTTTAAATGCCCGTGTTTTTGCCGCACCCGATTTTAAAATTACAACACAAGTGATGAACAGTTCTTCGGGAAAGCAAGTTTCAAAATTTTCTTTCAATGGTAATGTTGGTAATTTATTTAAGCAACAAAAAGCTTTTGTTTATAAGGTTTTGAATAATATTGGAGTGAGTCCGAGTAAGTTGCCTAAGAATGTTAGACGGCAAATCAATAAGTTGCATACCACCAATATGAAAGCTTTTGTCGCATTTTCTAGAGGAATTGAATTAAGGGATCAGGGTAAGTTTAAGCAAGCAAGATTGGCTTTTAAGTATGCCAGAACGGTTGATCCTGGTTTTAAAGCGGCTAATATCTTAGAAAGAAAAACGCCCAACGTGAATAAAAATATTCAGCAAATTCGTCGGGATGCTATGTCTAGAGCTAAAACTCAAGTAAGGCAATTATTAACTGCCCCCGCTAAAAAACTGGTGACAACGCAAACCAATGCAGCAAAAATTATCAATGAAGTAAATAATAATGTTAACAAAGAAGTTAAGGAAGTTGTTGAAGATACGGTGTCAGAAGTGTCGGGAGACACGACTGTTGTGACTGAAACTGTCACCACGGCAGTTGGTGATGTGGTGACATCAACGACTACGGCAACGGGTGAAGTCGTTACCACCACTACCACAGGAACTGACGGCTTAGTTCCATCGGTCGATGATTTGTCTAATGTTTCAAGTGAGGTGATCACTGTTGAAGAAATTCAAAATAATTCATCAGGCACGGGAGCATCATCGGGGGCAGAAGTGGATGTTGATGTGATTGTTGCAGAAGCCAATAATTCTGTTGATTTAATGGTTGCAGTACAAGAAAATCCAGAACAAGTTAAGCAATTGATGAATGAATCTATGGAAAATTCAAACCTAAAGGCGGGTAATGCGCTGGAGTCTGCACTGTTTGCATTGGATACAACCAGCGAAAATAATGATTCAGGTAATGAGTCGTCTGGTAATGAAAGTGGCAGTGGGACTGAGGTGGTTAAAGAGTTGTTTGATAGTGCGCTTAGTAATGGGATGACTGAAAAAGAGGTGACTAAGGTGGTAAAAGTGCTAGAAAGTAGCGGGGTTTGTCAATAACTTTAGGATTCACTGGTCTTTTTGGGTTTGATGTTCGATGCTTTTTCTTGAATAGATTGTGTCTTTTCCGTATTTTCATGGGCATGGCTAAAAAATAGCCCCATTATCATCATGGTTACACAGCATATTACAATGATTTTTTCTTTGAATGAGATAAACATCGTTTTATTCGCTTTCAAATAATTAAAAAATCAGAATATCATAATAATCTTATATAGTAAAGCGTGTATCAGTGTGTAATATATTTGAATCTGTCCAATATAGTGTTAGTTATTGCTTCTTGATTTGATGATTAGGGTGAAGTAAATAATAAATAACTGTGCGATAGCGGAGTACAATAGCGAATTGATTGATAATGTGATTAATGACAATGAGGCGAAACCAAATGTTGTTATGAATATCCATGTTGAACAGTTTAGTAAGAAAGCCAAAAGTTGTTTTTTTGAGAAATCTTTTGGGCTGCGTAGTTTAAAAGTATGTGATATTGATAAATAAGTAATGACCATTAAAAAAATTATTGGGTTGATTTTTATTTCAGTTAAAAATTGAATTGGGGAAACAATTGTTCCTACCGTTAAAAGATAAAGTAAATAAAAAAAGATAAAACACAGTGAATAATTAAAGGCTGACTTTTTCATTTTCAATTTCTAAATGTTGTTTAATATCTTCTATTGCGGTATCCCAGCAATTATAAGTTCGTTGTCTAAATAATTTAGCAGTTGGATACCAAAATGTCTCGGAAGTTTTGGTTAACCAGCGCCAGTCTGAACAAAAAGGCAGTAATATCCAAACTGCTTTCCCTAGAGTTCCTGCCAAATGACAGATCGATGTATCAACACTGATGATTAAATCCAGTGAATTAATATAGTGGGCAGTTTCTGCCATATTATTAACGGTTGAGCCAAGATCAACAATATTATCAGAAAACTGGGCAAGCTCATTATTTTGGGGTTGAAATTGTAAGCTATAAAACCTTATGTTTGCCAATGTTGATAGTGTTTGTAGCTTACTGATATGAATTGATCGGTTGCGGTCATTGCTGTGCTTTGGGTTGCCTCGCCAGCATAATCCTACTTTTAGTAGTGGCGTTGTTGGAATGCTTATTCTTGTTTTGAAGTTTTTTAATGTTTGAATGTTTTTGCACGGCGGTGGTGTTTTTTGTTGTTTTAAAGACAATGCAAATGGAATGCTCATTAATGGGGTTTGATAGTCATGTGGGATTTGGGAGGGTTGTATTTCAAATTTTATCGTGGGTTTTTTGGGTGAGATTAACTGGTCAATGAGAGGGTTGTTTTTTATCAATAAAGCAATCTCATAAGGGCAGATAAAAATAATATTTGCGCCTAATGATTTGATGAGTGGGAAAAATCTCAAATATTGAATGTTATCACCAAGACCTTGTTCGCCATGAATTAATAAAGTTTTTTGCTGGAGTGATTCTCCTTTCCATGATGGGGTGCTAAAGAGCCTTGTTTTATCACCGTATTTTTTTTGTTCGATGATTAGTCTGCTTTCATAAAGAGGCCAGGCTAATTCAAAAAATCCCAGTCTTAATAATGCAATGGAGTAGTTTAATTGGATGTTAATGTTATCTGGCGATAGTTGGTGAGCTTGTTTAATGGTTTCTAGCCCTGTTTTAAATTCACCCAGTTGTTCGTAAATAAAAGCCATTTCTTTGAGAAATAGGCTGTTTTTAGGCTCTTTAGCCGTTAATATTTTTAAATGATTAAGTGCGTCTCGAAACTCTGAGTTTTGAAGTAGGGCGACAGCAAGTTTGTAGTGTATGTCGTTGTTATCAGGTTCTTGAGAATATAGCTGTAAAAAAATATTGACTGTTTTAGCTTGATCTTGATGATTCAGTAATAAAGCGGTGCCATAGTTGTATAATGCGAGATGGTAGTTTTCTTTAGATATTGAGACTGTTTGTTCTAGAAGTTTAATGGCATCATCTGTTTTTTGTTGGTGGCACAGTGCAATACCTAAATTAATTGAGGCATTAATGTGGTTTGGAAAAATTTCGAGAACTTGATGATAAAGCTCAATTGCGGTATTGATTTGATTTGATTGGTGAGCTTGTAGCGCTGATTGAAAAAGTTGATTTAATGATTGTGGTGGCATTGTTTAAGGTATCAAAAAAACAAAGTTTTTGTAAGATGTCATATTTTAGCTACGGATTAACACTGATTGACTGCATTAATCCGTGGCTAAATTTATAATAATATTATTTTCCCCGTTAGGACAATATGTTCTTTTGAATTTGGAAGTAAGGGGAAGCGAAATAAATAAATGTCCAAATTGCGCAGGATTTTTGTTTGCCTTTGAGGCG
>JABHHM010000390.1 GCA_018671575.1 Methylococcales bacterium
GTCCTGTTTAATCACGCTTTAATGCCGAGTCAGGAAAGAAATCTGGAAAAATTATTTGAATGTCGAGTGTTAGATCGAACAGGGGTTATTTTAGATATTTTTGCTTTAAGGGCGCAAAGTTTTGAGGGAAAACTTCAAGTCGAATTGGCACAATTAAAGCATCTATCAACTCGGTTAGTTAGAGGCTGGACTCATCTGGAAAGACAAAAAGGTGGAATTGGTTTAAGAGGTCCTGGTGAATCTCAGTTAGAAACAGATCGTCGGTTAATCGGTCATCGCATCAAGAAACTCAATCAACGACTTGATAAATTAAAAAATCAGCGGGATCAAGGTCGAAAACAGCGCAAAAAAGCATCCATTCCGATTGTTTCTCTGGTGGGTTATACCAATGCAGGTAAATCGACTTTGTTCAATACATTAACTGAGTCGGATGTTTATGCAAAAGACCAGTTGTTTGCAACGCTGGATCCGACCTTAAGAAAATTGAAAATTAAGGGTTTGGGTGATGTTATTTTTGTTGATACCGTTGGTTTTATCAAAGATTTACCGCATGATTTGGTGGCTGCTTTTCAGTCCACCTTACAGGAAACCATTGAAGCAGATTTGTTGTTGCATGTGATTGATGCCAGTAACATAAAATATGAAGATTCAATTTATCATGTTAACGAGGTGTTGGAAGAAATTGATGCATCGTCTGTGCCACAAATGCAGGTTTATAATAAAATTGATTTGTTGGAAAATGATTCTCAAGTTAAAACTGAGACAGGCATTGCGGGTATTGTTTGTCGGCAATGGCTCTCAGCCAAAACGGGAGACGGTATTGCTGAGTTACAACAGAATATTGTTGAATATTTAGCGAAATATCATAAAAATATGCAAGTTACAATTCCTCCCAACGGTGCTGAATTAAGAGCAAAACTCTATGAAAAAGGTTTGGTTATTAAAGAAGACTTAAATGAAGAGGGTGAGTTTTTATTGCAACTTCAAATTAGCCAAAAAGAATTGCCGTGGTTAGAAAAATCTTTGCAACAAATCGCCTGATTTTAAATGCTTGTGTCTTAATTAATGCTCTATTTTTTACTCCTTATTTGTTTGCGTCTAGTCATTATTTAGACCATCTAATCAATCAAAGTCAGCTTCTTAAATTAAGTGAAAAACAGGGCCGGTTATCATTACTACATTATCGTCATTCTATTAATCAATCACAAAGTGTGACGCAAGATGCCTCCTTTTTTTTAAGCCCCAATGGATGGAAAAACGCCAAAGCTGAATTGACAGCAACACTCCAACAGTTTTTTGTACCACAAGGGCATAAGTTTCGTTTGAGCAGGCCAGTTGCTCAACTCAATTCTATGACTAAATCCCCTGAAAATCATGCCCAGTGTCGTTTTCCTGCGCGTTTTTTTTGGTTGTCTCAGCAGTTAAAAATCGATAAGTCAAAGTTGCCAACGATTCAATGCGGTGATTTTAAACGTTGGTTAAAACAATTTGCTGCAGATTCTTTAACGTTGGTTTTTGCTTCCAGTGATATCAATAATCCTGTTTCAATGTTTGGTCACACATTGTTGCGTTTAAATTCTTCTGGGAAAGGAAAAAATAAAGATTTATCGATAGTAGCGGATAAGTTGTCATTGAAGCGGGCAGAGCTACCCAACTCAGCCTTAACAGCTTTTGTCTTAAATTATGCGGCTGAAACAGATGATTCTGATTCACCCATTGTTTATGGAATGAAAGGTGTTTTTGGCGGTTATGTGGGAAAATTTTCAATTTCGCCGTATTACAAACATATTAAGGAATATCTGGAGCAGGAAAATAGAGAGCTTTGGGAGTATGATTTGTCATTGTCTCGTAAGGAGACTGTTCAATTGTTAAGACATTTGTGGGAAATTAAATCAGTTAAGTTTGATTATTATTTTATTGTTGATAATTGTTCTTTGTGGATGCTGAAGTTGTTGGATATCGCTCGTCCAGGCTTGAATTTGTCGGCTCAGTTTAACTTGAAGGTGATACCTATTGATACCATCAAAGTGCTGGATAAAAACCGATTGATAAAGCAGGTTCAATATCGTCCATCATTAGCCACAAAAATAAAGTTTCAGCAACAGGTATTAACAAAACAACAAAATGATAGTTTGGGCTATTGTCTTGCCAGTCAATGGTCAAAGATTGATTTGAAGCTATTTAGCCCCAAACAACAAGCTCAATTATTAGAACAATGTCATGATATCAAACAACTAAAAATAGCTCATAAAGTTGGTTTAGAAGCAGATCCATTGATTACAAAAATTTTGGCCAAGAGGAGTCAAATTGATACGGCCAATGTTTGGCAGGTTCAATCATTGAATCGTCCCGATGATGGACATCATTTATCAAGTTTTAATGTGGGCTTAGGGCGAGATAATATAGAAAAATATTTATACGTGAATTTTGATTTGGGATTGCATCAGTTGATTGATCCTATTCAAGGATTTAACAAAGGAGTCGAGGTTCAGTTTTTAAATTTTGATCTACAGTTAACAAATAAAAAAGTGGCTTTACGGAAAATGGAAATATTCAATATTTTTTCATTGCTGCCTATTTCAGATTATTTTTATCCTTTATCATGGCAATTGGCATTGGGTTATGAAAAGACCCATGATCATTATAAACAGAGTTATGCTGAGTCATCAATGGGGTATAGCGTTAACTATTTGGATTATTTGTTTTCTGGTTTATTGCTGGCTGATCTGAGATTTAAACATGATTTGAATAAAGCTGTTTTTAATACAGGTTTAGAATTAAAGATGTTACGACAAACGAATAAATACTCAAGTGTCGTCACTCAACAATGGCTTGTTCAGACATCCCATGGAAAAATACAAAATAACTTAAAATTAGAATTGGGTATTCATTTACAAAAACATATTTCTTGGCAGTTATTATTTTTTTCAGATGACGCAAGATTTGAGTCGGGGATTAAATGGTTTTTTTAGGGATTAAAATTGTATCACTTGAGGTGGCAAGCTTCTCTGGGTAATCCAACGTATAA
>JABHHM010000050.1 GCA_018671575.1 Methylococcales bacterium
CCTTGTCAACCTTATTGGGCGGTGCAACTATTGAGTTACTGGCACAAGCCATCGAAAAACAAGGTGATGCGTCATCATTTTCTCTGGTTGTTCCAATGCAAGCACAAGGGTCTAAAACCCCCTTGTTTTGTGTTCATGCTGTTGGTGGTTATTCACTGGCGTATATGGATTTGGCAAAAGCTATCTCAACAGAACAACCTTTTTATGCCATTGAATCATTGGGCTTGCGTGAAGGTCAGCGAGCGCAAATTAATGTCATTGAAATGGCAAGCACTTACATCGAACAGATCAAAGCAACTCAAGCAGAAGGACCTTATCGTCTGATGGGACATTCTTTTGGTGGTTTAGTGGCTTATGAAATGACCCGACAACTGCTTGAGCAAGGTGAGCAAGTGAGTCATCTAACTTTAATTGATACCTTGACTCCTGATTATCAACTACAAGACGGCAAGCCCGAAAAAATCAATTATCAGGAAATCAACAAACCCTTGCAACAAGCCATGTCACAAGATTTACCCATCAGTGAGGAAGATTTTAATGTCATGAGTCTGGATGAACAAATTGAAACTATTTTAGACTTATTCAGGCAAATGCCGACCGATATTGACATTAAAATAATAGAACAAGTTTTGGATGTGAATCGAAAGAACCTGACTGCGGGACAGACTTATCAATTACATGCGTTGAGTCAGGCTGTGCCTGTTAAGCTCTACAGAGCAAAACAACGACCTGAAAAACTCAATCAGATTGATGCGGGTTGGAAACGAGTACTGAATGATGATTTAACTGTTGTTGAAGTCGACGGTGATCATTTGACTATGTTGGATGAGAAAAATGTGGGGCAGTGGATTGATGATGTTTAATCAAGAACGGGAAGTTATAAATAGAGACTCATGTCGAAAATGAAGCTGTTTGGCTAAATATAGAACAAATAGCCGAATTATTTCAAAAATCCCGCTCTACCATCAATGAGCATATTCTTAATATTTACAGAGAACAGGAGCTTGAAAAAGAACCAACCCTGAGGAAAATCGGAAATTCCGATTTTTCTACCAAACCGACTCGTTTTTACAATCTTGATGTCATTATTACAGGGGGCTACCGAGTAAAATCTTACAGAGGTGTACATTTTAGAAAATGGTCACCTACTTATGTCGCGTATTATGCGTTTGACGACACTGGCACCTGATATTCAAGAAAGTATATTGGAAGGCTCACAACCGAGGACTTTGTTACTGGCTGATTTGATGAGTCCGTTTTCGGTTGATTGGCGGGAGTAGAGGGTTAGGTTTGGTTTGTGATAAAAACAGGAAAAAACTACTGATAGTATGCTATATTGCACCAATAGTATTCATCAATAATTGATAGAGAGGTTCTTTTCATGAGTACAATAAGAAAAACAATCACCTTGACTGATCAACAAGGAGCGTGGATTAAAGATCGAATTAATGAAGGTTATTTCACGAATGACAGTGAATATCTAAGAGATTTAATTCGTCGAGATCAGGAACGTCATTCAGATATTGAAAGAATTCGTCAGGCATTGATTCAGGGGGAGCAAAGCGGAATGAGTGACCGCTCACCCGATGATATTATACAAGCAGTTATAAAGCGTCAGCAGACATCAGGTGAATTATAGGCTAACACAGAAAGCAGACGATGATTTAGAGAGATTAATTGATTTCAGCATCCATTGTTTTGGGCTGAAACACACCTTGTCATATGCCGAGGGAATGAAGCAAAAATTCACAGAGATTGTTCAAACACCAAAGTTATGGCAGTCAGTAAACTCAATACGTCAAGGCTACCGTCGCAGTGTCTATGGTAAACATTCGATTTATTATCGCATTGATAAAAACGAGATTGTTATTGTCAGGATATTAGGAAATGAAGAGCCGAACAAAGGAATATCCTGAGTCGAATGATTGTCTCACCATTTTAATGAATGAGTTTCGGTTTCCTTTGGCAACCCAAAAATAGTAATCCAGATAATATCCATCAAACCATTTCGGTCTTTTTTGTAATTTCCAACGGATATTTTTTTCATTTATAGAAGAGTATCAAAGCATTAGTTCATTGTCTAAAAAGAAAAATAATAGGCAAGTTTTTTTGATATAAATTGATGACTATTTATTGTGAGGTATAGCAATAATCCTCATAAAGGAGACGGACAAAAAGGCCAGTAAGATGGGTAGTTTATTTATTGCGAGTTGCCTAAGTAATAGTTATTCGGGAGTGTGAGTGTTAATGCTCATCCCTAAGTTTCTACCAAATGTTTATTGTCTTTCCAAGTTTTATTCAGTTGCTTGGAAATGAGTTGTCTGATAGGACGGCTAATGTTCATTTTGATCGATATACCATCCCATTCGTGAATGGCATCAATAATGTGTTCAATTGATTCTCTCGCTTCATTCCAGTGACTAAAGTTTGCTTGTTGAGACATGTATTGTATGGTTTGCAAGGGGGGCTTGTTACCATAGCCATTAAATGAAGTGATGTGTTGATTGTGTGGGGTAGGGCTGAAAGTAATGTCATAAAATGGAGTGGGCTTCCATGTTCCAGAATCATTCATGAGAAATGCCCAGTTTTTACTGTGGTCATCCTGATTGCATGAGAATAGGTTGAAAATAGCACGAAAAAATTGAGTTTTTCCAATGGCGGGACTTTGGCAAAGGACCTGGCTGGCTTTTATTAAGTCAACATAATCCATTGATGGCTGGCGAAAATCAGCATCCAGTAAACCACACAGTGAATGAATGTGATAACGCCCCTGCCAATGTTGTTTTTTTCTGCTTGACTAAGTTCGCTGGTAAATGGCAGTGAAAAGGGTGAAAGGCTTTGGTGATTTTTAAGGTAATCATCATCGTATTGGAAATACGTTGCATTTTTGTTTTGTGCAAGAGCACCTACTGATACCTTTTTTCCATCACTCAATCGTCGATAAACATTCAGTTTTTCAACAGGTGATTTCACTTGTCTAAAACCTCATCAATATTACTAGGGAAGGAGGAGGGCTTTTTAGATAAAGATGCCAGATTATCCAATGAATCTACGCATTGCCAAATTAAAATAAACTGACGTAAGGAAATCTGACTTGTGGTTTCAAATTTTTTGATGGTTGAGGCTGGTACGGTGCTAATTTCAGCTAGTTTTTGACGAGACATTTTTAACTGTTTTCGTTTTTGACGTACAGTGGTGGACAGTTGTTTTTGTATATCTGTTGCACTGAGTAGGGATAATAGTCTCATTGGTATGGATATAATAGTATCTAAATATTGGGTATATTATATATTATAGCTATTATTGTGTCTTTTTCTAGTTTATGAGGATGTGTAATATCAATTATTTTTTCATGAGTATTTCTGAGAGTACATTATCCAGTTCTTTCCATTGTTTTTTGTTCAATTCGAAAAAAATTTTATAATTTAAATTTCCATCCAGTTCACCAGCGATAATTTTTGGAATATTTGCTTCCATATAGCCACTGTGTAAAGTGATGTCTAATTGACTGACGATGGTATTAATTTGATCATGCACCATGATTTCAATTTCTTCATCATTTTCAAAGCGTGATACTGAAAAGCAATAATCTTGATTTTCATCATAAAAATAGGCATAGATCAGTCCATCTTCATTACATAAACAATAATCAACTTCGGTATTTAATTCCATATAGATTCCTGATGAGAGGTCGATTGATTATTTCAAGTTTTAATAATCGACTCTACCTCTAAGTGTTTTTAGTTTGCCACGTTTGGTTTTATTATCAATACGTTTGCGTTGTGAATTTTTAGTTGGTTTTGTTTGCTTGCGTTTTTTATGGGTTACCATGGATTTTTGGATTAATTCAAGCAATCGTTGTCTTGCATCTTCAATATTTTTATCCTGGCTTCGGAAGCGTTGTGCTTTAATTACAATAATGCCATCTGAGGTTAGACGGTGGTCTTTGGACTGTAATAATCGTTCTTTATAAATCAGTGGCAATGATGATTTATAGACATCAAAACGTAGATGCACAGCGGTCGAGACTTTATTAACATTCTGACCTCCTGATCCTTGTGCCCGAATGAAATTGATTTCTATTTCATTGTTGGGAATTGTCACATGATTAGAAATTTGTAATTCATTTTTCATTTGTTATGTGTTGGCTGAAGCCTATGAAGAGCAGTCTATGGCCAGACTTTTGGTGATTCATTGATGGCTTTGAATCGAAAGGAACGTCCTTTAATTTTTCCATTTTTTAATGTGTTCAAGGCAGATGATTTGATGTTTCTATTAACTGCAACATAGGTGCATTTGTCAGTAACCGTGATTTTTCCTATCTCTTTTGCTGCAATTTGTTTGTTGCTTGTGAGTGTTCCCAATATATCACCAGGTCTTAATTTTTGTTTTTTTCCTGCTTCAATTCTAATTGTACACATGCGTGGTTGGTAGGAGGGATTATCCAACAAATCTTGTGCAGGCAATGGACTCGATTCAATGCTTTGTTTTAGAAAAATCTCCAGTTGAATTATTTTATGATGTTCATCTTCACTATACAATGTACATGCAACACCGCTTTTACCTGCTCTGCCAGTACGTCCAATGCGATGTAAATGTATTTCAGCATCTTGAGAAACCTCATAGTTAATCACCGCATCGAGATTATCAATGTCTAAACCTCTTGCTGCAACATCAGTTGCTACCAATATCGAGATACTTTGATTGGCAAATTGCACTAGAATTTGGTTACGGTCTCTTTGCTCTAAATCACCATTCAATGCAATTGCGCTAAAACCATAGTTGGTCAATTGTTTGGCAAGCTGGGTGGTTGCTTTTTTTGTGTTACAAAAAACCACTGCAGAAGTAGGTTGATAGTGCAGTAGTAGTAAGCGTAAGGCTGTTGTACGGTTAATTTGATTGTTAATGCTGAAAAATGATTGTTGAATGGTCTCATTGTCATGTGTTAACTCATGTTGAATGTGTTCAGGTTGGTTCATGACGTGCTTGGCAATGGATTTGATTTCATCTGGAAATGTCGCACTAAATAATAATGTTTGACGTTTATTTGGGAGGTATTTAATTATTTTTTCAATAGATGGTTGAAAACCCATGTCGAGCATTTTATCCGCTTCATCTAAAACCAAAGAGGTGATTTCATCTAAGTTAAGTTTGTTTTTTTGCAGTAAATCTTCAATACGTCCTGGTGTGCCAACAATGATATGGACTCCATGTGCTAACGAATTAACTTGGGTATGGAGTGGAGTGCCACCACACAAGGTTAGTATTTTAATGTTTTGTATCAAACGACCTAATTGACGAATTTCTTTAGCGACTTGGTCCGCCAGTTCTCGTGTTGGACAAAGTACGATTGATTGGATACGAAATTGTTTTTGGTCAAGTTTGTTCAATAATCCCAGGCCAAATACGGCTGTTTTTCCCGACCCCGTTTTCCCTTGAACAATGACATCTTTATTTTTCAGTACATGCGGTAAACTTTGTGCCTGAATGGCTGTCATTGAGTGGTAGTTGAGGGACTCTAAGTTTTGAAGCAGGAGTGAATGTAGAGGGAGTGATGAAAAATTATTCTGACTCAAAAGCCTGCTCCTGTTTTGTTGATGGTGATGGCCATTTGAATTCAGCCTCAATTTCCGAGTCTGGATTTAAACGATATTGACACTGCATACCCGTGAGAAAATTACGCAATACTTGTTCTTTACATTCGCGGTAGTTTTTATGGCCTACTTTGCGAAAGAAAGCGCTTAACTCGTGTCTGCTTAAACTGAAGTCAGCGAGCTTTAGTAGTTCTAACACATTTTCATTTTTTAAATCTAAGGCAATTTTTAACTTACGAAAGATAATATTGTTGGTTAAACGTTTTTCAGGCTCTGCTTGTTTACCTTCTTTTTTTCCTCGTTTGTCAATGATTAAGCCATTGAGGAAAATGGAAAATTGAGTATCAGTACATTGTGAAAAGTCTGCATCGTCATCTTTTTTCAACCAATTGCTGATTTCTTCACGTGTCACTTTCTGTTCAGCCAAACCAAAAATAGAAATCATTTTGGCATCATCAAAGTCAAAGGTATAACGAATACGTCGTAGAATATCATTGTTGGTCATTTAGCTTCCTTATGATATTTGAGATTTATGTAGGTATAAACGAGAATTCTGAGTCAGATTTTAACGCAATTCTGGCGGAAAAATATGTTCTTGGGTAGTCTTCTGGCTAAGATTCTATCCTTAATTTCATCATCATTCAATGTGGATAAATCACAGAAGCATAACACAATTATGGTCACCTACTTAGGGACGATTCAAAATTAACCTTTACATTTACTCGAGCTTTTGCCCACAAGCTTCGTTACTCAAACAGTTGCATAGTTCGACTATGCGCTTGTTTTCGTGCCTTGCCTGTGAACAAAATCTC
>JABHHM010000506.1 GCA_018671575.1 Methylococcales bacterium
CCCTGCAACAGCAGCTTCAAATGCAACAACCACGCCTTTTTCTTGAGCGGCGGCAAAAATTTCATTGCCGTGGAGAGCTATTAAGGCTTTGTTTGCAGTGACGACATGTTTGCCATTGGAAATCGCTGTTAAAACCAGTTCACGAGCAGGTTCATAGCCTCCTATCAGCTCTGCAACAATATCAACATCAGGATCATTAACAACTTCAAAAGGGTCAGTGGTTAATTTGGTTCCAGTGGTATCAATATTAACTTCATTTAATGCTTTTACTGCGGCATGTGTGACTTGTATTTCACGACCTGCACGACGGGAAATTTCTACTGAGTTGCGTTTGAGAACATTATAAGTTCCTCCGCCAACAGTGCCTAATCCTAGTAAGCCGACATTTACTGGTTTCAATTTTATCTCCAATTATTAATTATATAATGACTAAATTATTATTCTTTTATAACACCGTCTGCTTTAAACATTTCTCGAATACATCGAATCGCCTGACGAGTACGGTGTTCATTTTCAATCAAACCAAAACGTACATAAGCATCACCATAATCACCAAACCCAATGCCTGGTGAAACGGCAACTTTGGCTTTATCTAACATTTGTTTGCAAAACTCCAGTGAGCCTAATTTTCGGTAAGGCTCAGGAATAGGAGCCCAAACAAACATGGTGGCTTTGGGTTTTTCAACTGCCCAACCTAAAGAGTTTAAACCATTGCATAATGTGTCTCGACGACTTTTATACATGTTGGCAATTTCAGTAACACAATCCTGAGGCCCTTCCAGTGCTGTGATTGCGGCCACTTGAATGGGTGTAAACATGCCATAGTCAAGATAAGATTTCATTCTTGCCAACGCGCCGACTAAACGTTTGTTACCACACATGAAGCCAACTCGCCAGCCAGGCATGTTGTAACTTTTAGACAGTGAATAGGACTCTACTGCAATGTCTTTTGCACCCTTAACTTGAAGTATTGAGGGGGCTTTGTAACCATCAAATACAATGTCGGCATAAGCCAGGTCATGAATAACCCAGATATCATTTTGTTTGGCAATTTCAATGACTTTTTCAAAAAAATCGAGTTCAACACATTGAGTGGTTGGATTTCCTGGAAAATTTAATACCAATAATTTGGGTTTTGGCCAGGAGTCACGAATGGCTTTTTCCAGTTCTTCAAAAAAATCAACATCAGGTGTTAAGGGAACATGGCGGATATCTGCTCCAGCAATGACAAAACCATAAGGATGTATCGGATAAGCTGGGTTTGGAACCAATACCGCATCTCCAGGGCAGACCACCGCTAATGCCAAATGAGCGAGACCTTCTTTTGAGCCAATGGTAACAATTGCCTCGGTTTCCATATCTAAATCAACGTCATAGCGTTTTTTATACCAGTTACAAATGGCTTTTCGAAGTCTTGGGATACCTTTAGATAATGAATAACGATGAACATCTTTGCGTTGTGATGCTTCGACTAATTTGTCAACGATGTGCTGTGGTGTTGGTTGGTCTGGATTGCCCATGCCAAAGTCGATAATATCTTCACCACGGGCTCGAGCTTGTGCTTTTAATTCATTAACTATATTGAAAACATAGGGTGGGAGTCTTTTTATGCGGTGAAATTCTTCCATTTGCCTTTTCTTTATTAAAATTATCGGTGATTGTCTGAATGGTATTGTAGAATAGGATTATACAGAAATAAAAGTGTTTAACCTAAATTAATCAATTGAATCTACTGCGAGCATTCAATGCGCTGAGTCTTTAAGACTTTTCTGAATAGGATGACTCAGCTATAGAGTGGCTACAGGATTCACCAAAATATTCCTAAAAGTCTTGAATATTCAGTTCATAAAAGGCTCTCGTTACGATTCAACCGATTGATTTAGGTTTAAAATTATTTTTTTATCTGACGCCTAAAAAATGAGGAAATAGCAGAAATGAAGTTTATCTTAGAAAAAAACTCAGGTTATACCATTAATGGATATGATGCGGTGCAAATTACGATTAATCATAAGCAATATGATAGTAATGTGATTGTGTCCCCTCAGGCAGTCGTTACGGATAAATTGCCTGCTGTTTTCACTGATTTAACGTTAGAACATTGTCAGTATTTAGTTAGTTTACCGATTGAAATATTAATTATCGGGACGGGCGAGTCTACTCAGTTGTTACCTGTTGAATACCAGTTGTTATTTTCACAAAAACAAATAGGTCTAGAGTGTATGAATACAGCGGCTGCTTGTCGAACATATAATGTGATTTTAACGGAAGATAGGTTGGTTGGTGGGGTGTTTTTTATACCGTAATGCTAATGCCTGAAATTTGATGAACGTAGTCTTTTTCGATATTGCCACCCGTTAGTTGATAGGCATTTAATGCTTTGGTTGAATGTGCGGGAGTGATATTGAGTTCTTTTTGTAGCGCTTTTTGTACGCCACCACCAAATCTTAGGTCTTGGGATAGTGGGTCAAGTTCAGGTAAGTTGATTCTGGCATGTTGTTTTTCTTCAACCGATTGATTGACAAGCTGCTCAGTTTTATTTTGGTCGGAATGACGGTTTAGTTTTTCTTCAGTTTTTTGTTGTTCTACCGAAGGTTGCTGAGGGCGTTGTGAAACCTTAGGTTCTATCGCTGTGTTTTGAGGAAATTTAGGCGAGTCTGTTGATGGGCGATTAACTGCGGGTTTGGAAATATTTGAATCAATTGGGCGATTCAAACTTGTTATTGGAAACAATGCACGGTTGATAAGCATGTGTTAATTGTCCAAAAATATCTATAGATTGTTTAATTCTAGCAGAATTGTGATTTTTAAAGTGAGAACTCCGTCACAATTTTCAAAATTAGTGATGGAAAAACATTTACTCAAAATCTTTTTTCTCAAATAATCGAAGTTATACTATATTATTGTATATAAAAATAATAAGGTTATTGTAAGTTTTTAAGACATCGGGAGTTTTTACTAATGGATCGCGAAAAGGCAATCTTTTCTTTTTTTATCATGCTTGCATTTGCTCTAAATGTGGGTTTTTTTTTAGGTGATATTGATAATATATCGCACCACTCATCTTTTGCGATGTTTGCAGCAATCACCGTTAATTTAATTGCAACTGTTTTGAAAATAGGTGATCGATCACAGCTGGGTACTTTTATGTTGTCAAGCTGTCTGGTAGCCGATATTCAATTGATTTTTGCCGCAGGTTATTGGGCCTTTGCATCACATGTTTTTGATTTACAGCACACAGAATACATTGTAGATATTGTTAAGTTATCTGGAGGTGCGGCTATTGCAACCTTTATCTCCATTATCATATTGTTGATTGATACAGCCTCCATGCGAAGATAAGATGGAACTCAAAACGCAAGTTACTTCTTTGATTATGCGGCAAATGCGCCGCCCGTTAATCACTTTGATCTGTGCCTACGCCATTTCAATGTTGGGTTTGGTGTTAATACCTGGTGTTGATGATCAAAACCAGGTTTGGCACATGAGTTTTTTTCATGCGTTCTATTTTGTCAGTTATACCGCGACCACCATCGGATATGGTGAAATCCCCTATGCTTTAACAGATACTCAAAGAATTTGGGTTTTGTTTACTTTATACATGACGGTCATTTCCTGGTTTTATGCCATAGGTAAAATTTTATCTTTGGTGCAGGATGATGCTTTTAGAAAAGTTTTGACGGAAAGTCGATTTTATAAAGATGTTAGGCAATTGAAAGAGCCTTTTTTTCTGATTTGTGGTTTTGGTGATACGGGTAAAGCACTGGTTAGAACCTTGACAGAAAGACATCGAAGAGCTGTTGTAATAGATAATGATGAACGAAATATCAATGAGCTTGTGCTTAAAGATTATCACTCTCATGTGCCTGGTTTGACAGGCAATGTCCATGAACCAAATACATTAATAATTGGTGGTTTAACGCTGGAAAATTGTGAAGGTGTTATCTCGCTGACAAACTGTGATGAGGTCAATCTTAAAGTATCGGTGACGGCAAAGTTACTTAACCCTGATACTACAGTTATCAGTCGTGCTGATTCAGCTGAAATAGTGAGAAATTTAGAGTCATTTAAAACGGATTTTGTTATTGACCCATTTGTTACTTTTGCTGATATGTTATCAGTTTCATTACAATCACCTTCATTATTTCTGTTACATGATTGGTTAACGGGAGTTCCTGAAAGTGAATTAACAGATCCTCCCTATCCACCCAGAGGACACTGGATACTCTGTGGTTTTGGTCGATTTGGTCAAACCGTTTATAAGGTATTGGTTGATGCGGGTTTGGATGTCGTGGTGGTGGCAAATAATGTTGATGACAGCGTTAGAAATCATATCAAGGGAGCGGGTACTGAAGCGGTTACATTATATAAAGCGGATATAGAAAACGCAGTGGCAATCATTGCGGGCACAGATGATGATTCAACCAATTTATCTATTTTGATGACTGCGCTTGATATTAATTTAAGTTTATTTGTAATTTCTCGACAAAATAGGCGAGATAATAATTTGCTTTTTGAATCAGTGCATTGTGATATTGTGATGCAACCAGGAGAAACAATCGCACGAAAAATCAGAATGTTGCTGACCATTCCATTATTGACTGAATTTATGACAAATGCTAGGCAACAAGATAATGAATGGGCTAATATATTAATTAGCAGGCTTTGTGCCATTACTGGAGATATTGTTCCCTATCTATGGGCGATTGAAATTACACCTAAAAAAGCGGGTGGTGTTTGTTCTGCAATTAATTTTGGGCGTAAAATTACCCTTGAAATATTACAAAGAGATCCTCACTCCAGAGATAAAACGATTCCCTGTATACCATTATTAATTATCAGGGAAAAAGAAGAACGTTTGTTGCCTGGTGATGATTTAGAATTGGTTCAGGGAGATAAAATACTTTTTTGTGGCGGGGCTGGTACTGCTGCCAAAATGGATTGGACATTAAATAATACCAATACCTTAAATTATGTCATGACAGGTTGTCAGAGTGCAGAATGCTTATTATGGCGTAAGTTTAATTACTATAAAACAAAAGATGACAGAAGAAGAGAACAACGACGTAATAGAAAGAATACTTCATTGTTCAAACAAATGTTTTTCAAAACACCTAATTCCCCAAAATAATTTATGCGAATATTAATTGCTGAAGATGAAAAAGTTGCACAAAAGGTCCTTCAACGGTTCTTTTTTCGGTTAGGTCATGAGGTTTTTGTGGCCGAAAATGGAAAAAAAGCGTTTGAAATTTTCAAACAGGAAAGACCTGATATTACCGTCACTGATTGGATGATGCCTGAAATGGACGGTATAGAATTGTGCCAAGAAATCAGAAAAATGCAGTTGGTGCCTTATCCTTTTGTCATTATGGTGACTTCAAGTGATGTGAAAAGTCACTTACAAATGGGGTATGATGCAGGTGTTGATGATTTTTTGCAGAAACCTGTCAATAAATTAGAATTAAAAATTAAAATAAGAGCCTGTGAGCGAGTCATAGATTTGCAACAACGAGAGCAGGTTTTACACAATCAATTGGCGATGACTTTAAAAATATCTGAGAATAAAAACAGTTATTTAGAAGCCATGATGCAAGAACTTAAATCCGCTCAAAAAAGTTTAGAAGAGGCGTTAGAAGCAGCCAAAGAATCAACTCGGGAAAAAAGTGCATTTTTAGCCAACATGAGCCATGAATTGAGAACGCCACTCAATGCCATTATTGGTTTTAGTGAAATGTTGCAAGAAGATGCGGAAGAGGATGGGCTTGATGAAATAGTGATGGATTTAAATAAAATTCATTCATCAGGCAAGCATCTATTAATGTTGATTAATGATATTCTTGATATTTCTAAAATTGAAGCCAATAAAATGGAACTTCATATTGAGGAATTTTTGACCAAAGATTTGATTAGCGAAATAGTCAATTTATTTAAACCGATTTTTTTACAAAATGAAAATCAATTAATCGTAGAATGTGCAGAAAATATTTTACCTATGATGTCTGATATTACTCGGATTAGGCAAGTTATTTATAATTTATTAAGTAACGCCAATAAGTTTACTAAAAACGGTGAAATACGTTTGATTGTGGAAAATCAGCAAGTGCTTGATCGTGACTGGATTTTTATTTATGTGAAAGACGCTGGGATAGGCATGAGTAAAGAACAGATGAAAAAAATATTTAATGCCTTTTCTCAAGCAGACTCATCCACCACACGACGTTTTGGTGGTACAGGCTTGGGTTTGACCATCAGCAAACGATTGTGCCAGCTAATGGGTGGTGATATCTGTGTTAAGAGTCAATTGGATGCAGGTTCAATGTTTACTGTTGCTTTACCGATAACAATTAATAAGCAAGAAAATATTCAATCTGAATTCGAATTTAATTTAATGTTTCAAGGGATGAGAGCGCATCTTTAAAAATATCTGAAAAATAAAGTTTTTAATAGGTATTTTTATTTTTACCATGAAGATATTGAGTTTTTTCTTCATTGTTTCAAGTGCTTCATGGTAAAAAAATCCTATCAGGATATCATGCTCTTATTCAGGTCCAATGTGGAAAATGTTCAAATGAAAATTACCAGAAAAGAAATTAAGCACTATAAACGACTCCATGCACGAGCATTGGAAAAAGGTCTCATTACTGAGTTGATAGAAGCAAACTCAGATACCTTTAAATTTCTTGAAAGAATGGAGAATACTCGTCTTGATAAAGAATGTGGTCTACCACTGGATATGCGAAATAAGGTGCCAGGGCATTGTGAAAGATATCGCATAAAAGACAAAGTATTTTTTTTAGACGTTGAATCTTATCGAATGTATAAACAGTTTTTAAGTGAAAATGATGATGTGTTCACTGTCAGGGCTTATGAAGCTATTATCAATGGTCCGCACACATACAAAGGAATGGATAAAAATAAAAGAGCACAGTTGCAACGTAAGCAAGACATTCTTAAAAAAGCCAATCAACAAAATGTATTAGAAAATAAACCCGTTGCAGTGACACCAGAAAAACCTGTTGAAGTATTGTTTAAGCCTGAAATAATTAATTTTGGTTACTCTAAGCAACGCAAAGAAGTCAGGTTGAAATATGCAACCAAGGTGAGTATTTCATTAGATTCAAGTGATTATTCGGGTGTGACTAAAGATATTTCATGTTGTGGACTACAAGTGTTAATCAATGGCTTTTGCTCTTTAGAAGAAGGGCAGGAAGTAACGGTTAATTTAAGTGGTTTATCCGCAAAAGCACCAGGCTCAGTTTCTGTAATTAAACTGCCATATGTGATCAGAGATAAAGAAATTTCTGAAAGCAGTTGTATATTACGTTTACAACAAAATGAAGACAGTGATATCGATTTTTCTCCATTGCATGACTTTATCAACTCTTTAATTAAGCGTTATACACGGCGTTATAAATTAGACATTGATGATGATTATTATGCCGTGTCGGCCTCTTTGCTAGAAAAAAATTATTTGGAAAATGCCACGCAAATGTCATTGTTTATTGGTATTAATGAAAATGCGCCTTATTTACAAGTGGTGGCAAAAACCTTTGCTAATTCAAATCAAATTGATTTTTTTCTCACAAAATCAGGTGCATATGATTTTATTCCTATTTCAATGCCTCATCGCTTGCGAAATTTATTAAAAAATGACTCAATTACCATCATTATGTTTCGTACTGAAGAAGACGATGTTTGTTCAATGGCTGATTTTGAATTTTCTTCAGACAAAGAAGAAAGAAGTTTTACGCACTACGCTTTGTCCCATCAGGATCATTGCATTATCAAGATTTTGAATATTGATCATGATTTATTGTTAGCCAATGAAGATAAAATTTATCCCCATCTGGATCGTTTGGAAGACAAAGCCAAAGAACCTTTTGCAAAGTTGAAGCAAGAGCTTAAAGAGTTAAACACCGTGGCTTTATCCGTTGATATTACGGATCAAGTTGAAGAAGCTTACCAGTTTGATGATGGATCAAATCTATTAAAAGTTGATGAATTGTCTTATTGGAAAAATAACCAAAAACAGTCTCCAGGTAGCAAACCAAAAACTCTGAAACAGGGCTTTGCAACACAATTGGTCAGTTTTTTATTTCGTGAAGGTCGGTCGGAAGCACGTTATAAGGCAGAAACAACCATTGAAATTAGCTGTGATAAAAAACAGTATCCTGGGAATACTGTTGATATTTCGATCAATGGATTACGGGCAAAAACACCATTGGATACTCCTTTGTTCATTGGTGATGAAATACACATCGCTTTGGTGACTTTGCAAAAAAAGAGAAGCAATGTTGATTTGTCAAAAATTCCTTACAAAATTGTTAGAATAACAGAGGAGGACGATCAGCAAGTTGTTAATTTAATGAGAAATACAACGAATAATGCTTCAAAAATAGATGGTTTTTTTAATGATTTAATCAATAACAACAAAGGTAAATTGGCTGTTTGTTACAATGATTTGGTTAAAGATGTGTATGCTCATACCTATGAGAGTATTTTGGTTAAAAATATGACCAGTATTCCTCTTTTTCTTGTAAAAAAAGACCAAGGGAATTCAGTTTTTGATAGCATTGCTTTAACAGAACATCCTACAAAATTTTGTGATTTTTTTGAGGTTCTTGATGGTGGATATGATTTTAGCCCCATTAATAAACCCAAAATTGTTGCCACGATTCAAAATCAAATTATTCATCTGACTCAAAAATCTGATGCTTATTCAAGTCGTCCGCCACCTGCGGAAATGATGTTGTATTTATGTAAAGGTATTGATAAAACAACAGGGCAATTTAATACACATTGTTTTGGCGACTGTGAATTTCAATCAGAAGGTGAGAAAGTTCAGTTTATTAAAAAATCTTTTATGTTGAAAGATTATCTTTTTGTCAAAATTGTCTCAACCTCTGTTTCTGAGGCAGACATGCAGGATGTAGATCATCAAATCGAAATTATTCGATCCAATTCAAAAAATAAAGCGGCAAGGTTAAGAGATTTAATGCTTCATTTAATGGGTGTAGGTGAAATGATTGACATGACAAGTGTCATTGAAAAGCGTTATCATCATTTGAAGTCATAAGTCAGTATCTTTAGTACTTGATTATTTGACCAAACAGTAGCCCATCGACTAAATAGAATTCTACATGTCAATCATAAAAACCTCTCTTCCTCCCAATATTTTACGTTATATCATTGGTTTATTGATTATCATTGGTACAGGGTTATTGTTGTTTTTTATCCTGTTGTTTACTGAGACTGCATTATCTGTCTGGGAAAAACTACAGAATTATCCTGTTTGGTTAATTATTCCTTATATCATCGGCATTACTCTCATCGCTTTTTTGGGTTCAAGGCTACTGCTTAGGACTTTGAAACCGACACCACAAAAAATTCAAACACACACCATTGACCAAGCACCCGAGCAACGTCAGCAACACATCGCCGAAAAAATTCAGCAAGCACAATCAAAAGGCGTTGATACTCAAGCGGTTGAGGTTGAGTTACAAACATTAGTGACCCGACAAAAAGACAAAGAAATTTATATTTCCTTATTTGGCTCAATCAGTTCAGGTAAAAGTTCATTAATTAATGCTTTTTTACCTGAATCTAAGGTTTCAGTCGATCCTCGTGGCGGTACAACCAGTGAAATAACTTATTATCAATGGCAACAAAAAGTAGGTGAGCAAATAATTTTAACCGATCTTCCTGGGTTACAGCAAACAGGGCAACAGGATGATGATTGGATTAAGCAGGAAACTCAGCGGGCACACATCGTCATTTATTTATGTGAAGGGGACTTAACCAGAGATCAGTACAATGAAATCCAGTCATTAATTGCTTTAAATAAACCACTGATTGTGGCAATTAATAAAATTGATTTGTATTCAATGAATGAATTACAAATGATCAAGCAGCGACTGATGGAGTATTTTTCTGACATAAAATTATTACAGGTTGTGACATTACAATCGGGCGGTACTCGTGAAGTGACTAAAGTTTATCCTGATGGACGAGAAGAGCTTGTGATACGGCAACTAAAACCCCAAACAAAAGAATTGGAGGTTGCTTTGAATCAATATTTGGAACTTAATCGGCAACAATTGGATGAAAATCGTGACACAGGATTTTATCATATTGCTGAACAGAAGCTAACTTCTGCTACCGATCAATTTCGCCAACAAAAGGCTCAAGCTATTGTGCAAGCGTATACCAAAAAAGCGATTGCAGGTGCATTGGCAGCGATTACGCCTGGCTCTGATATTTTAATTCAAGGTTATTTGGGTTTTCATTTGGTCAAAGAACTGTGCCAATTGTATGATGTTCCAGCCACTGAAATGGATATCAAAAAATTTATTGAGTTGGCATCCAAACATGTGGGTAAAACTTTGCCGATGATTCTTGCCTTTGCAGGCAATATTCTAAAAGCATTTCCTGGTATTGGTACTGTCGGTGGTTCATTTTTTCATGCAGTCGCTTATGGGCTGATATTTGAAAGTCTGGGAAAATCTGTGGCGAGTGCATTAACGGAGCAACAATCATGGCAGTCTACACCAACCATGCAACGATTTGAGGAAAACTTGAGTGAAAATATGGAATCTCGTGCGCAGCAAATGGCCAGACTGGCTTTCGACATCTTCGCACAAAAATCAAACAACAAGTGATGCCGAGATTGGTTCAGATGAGCATCTGAATTTAGCAAAAAATAGTCTGCATGATTTACTGAATAATCGTTTTGTTCCTGAATCCATTCAACAAACGTTGGCAGCCGATTATCGTGAAGTTGAGTCCATGCTAGAGAAATTGGAGCATGGTCATATTCATATTGCTGTATTTGGTCGTGTCAGTGTCGGTAAATCGGCATTGGTTAATGCTTTGTTGGGTGAAAAACGATTTAACATCAGTCCATTACATGGTGAAACCAAGTTTGCTCAACATGCACAATGGTTACAATATGAAGCCGAAGGTATTCAGTTAATTGATACGCCAGGTATCAATGAAATTGAAGGCAAAGACAGAGAACGAATCGCCAACGAAGTTGCTGAACGCAGTGATTTGGTCTTATTTGTGGTGGATGCTGATTTTACCGAAATAGAATATCAAGCATTAAAAATGCTGACTCATGAAAATCGTCCCATTATTTTGGTGCTGAATAAAGCCGATAGATACAGTCGTAAAGACAAACAAATTTTAATAGATCAACTCACCTTACATGCCAAAGATTTTCTGCCACCACATCAAATAGTTTGCGCCTCTGCCAATCCCAATGAACGTTTAATCATACAAGTGGATGAAGAGGGTAATGAAGAAGAATTGTGGCAACAACCTGAAGCAGATGTTTGGGAGTTGAAAAACTTGTTATGGGAAATACTAGAAGTTGAAGGTAAGTCTTTAGCTGCACTGAATGCAACCATCTTTGCAGGTAAACTCAATGAGCAAATTTCCCGACAAATGATTGAAATAAAATCTGACTTAGCTGAGCGAACCATTCGCTTTTATTGTATGGCAAAAGGCTTGGCAGTAGCCGTTAATCCTATTCCTGTGGCTGACTTAGTTGCTGCCACCGCATTAGATGTTGCGCTGGTTGTTCATATGGGACGAATTTATGGATTAAAAATGAGCCGTACCGAGGCGGGTAGTTTGATTAAAACCATCTCCGCACAAATGATTTTGTTAATGGGGACTATTTGGGGGGTGCATATGGTTTCATCCATACTCAAAGGGGGTAGTTTTGGTTTGTCAGCTATCATAACGGCAAGTATCCAGGGTGCAGTTGCTTTTTATGGTACGTTGGTGATTGGAAAAGCGGTTGAACAATATTTTATGAAGGGCGGCTCATGGGGTGAGGATGGCCCAAAATCGGTTGTTCAGCAAATTTTGAATAGTTTGGATAAAAATTCTGTGATTGAATATGCGAGAAAGGATATACAGTCTCGTTTGAAGGGATAGGATGGTGCTTTATATTGAGGACATTATATGATGAGCTAACAAGTGGTAGAAAATTTGATCGCCTTTTTTTGAATGTAAACTTCATCACATTTAAAGCGAAAGTCTTTTGGTATACGAACCGCTTGACTTTTACCCGAAATAAATACTTTTGTTGTATTCATAGAGTTGATCTTGATATAAATATATATTAAAAGTATATAAGTAGGTAACCATAATTATATTAACATTTTTACTCAATATTTTCCGCCCTTTGGTACTACTGCTCTGATCGAATAGACCTCTATGCAATCAGAGCAGTAACACCAAAGGTCAAAAAATCTTGAGCAAAAATTTTGTTAAGATAATTATGGTCACCTA
>JABHHM010000049.1 GCA_018671575.1 Methylococcales bacterium
ATAGACCATCAGCACGAGAAATGGTTTGTCCATATTCAGGGTGATTGGCAATGGTAATGGTCACACCCGCTAAAGGTTTGTTCTGTCTATTGAATACTTTGCCTCGAACCACTGCAAAAGTTTTGGCTTTAATGATATCCGCTTCTACACCTGTTTGAATGGGGGTTTTTCCTTTAAAAATAAAGTCAATAGAACCTAAAGGGTCATTGCCTGTTTCAGGGGTTATGATTGGCGCTATTTCTTCTGGCGAAGGAGGTAATGTTTTTTCTTCATCAGGAATTGATTCTACAAATATTTCAATGGAGGAGCTTTGATTGCCATTGGCATGTTCAGTGAGAACAGTGATTTTATCTTGAGGATTGGCAAAAAGTTCTAACTCAAAACCACCATTTTCTTTAGCGGTAGTGGTGATGACTTGACCCGTATTGGTATTGCTGATAATGACTTTTATCAGTGGCTCAACACTGGCGACATCACCTTTGATCATTGCTTGACCAATACCTGAAACCAATGATTTAATTTTGTTGATATTGGGTGCATTTGGAGCAACGGAATCTAAAGTAATGGAAATGCTGTGTTGTTGCTGTTCCGAATTGTTTTTTGCCAGTATGGTTAAAGTGTTCACACCTTCTTTTAAGGTCACAGGATGGGTGAATTGGTAACTGGAATCTAAGGTAATATTTGTTGATTCAGCATGGTCTTTGGCTGTCTGAGTCAGAGTAACGCTGGCTGATTGATTTAAAAAACCATTGATATTAATTAATTTAGTCGTCGTCTTGCCTGACTGAGGTGAGATCACTGTTAATTTTAATGGGTTTTCGGTCTCAGTTTCATCATCCTTATCATTGGTTGTTTGTAAAGCAACAGCTCGTATTTTACCATTTCGGTAGTCATATTGAGTGTTCTGTAATTTTTCTAATTGTTCGCTGGTTAAATCTATTTGAATTAAACTACGTTCTGATGCAATCCATGCCAATTCTTCCGATTGAATAACCAGTTCAATTAAACGCCCAGACCAAGGCATTTTGACAATAACAGGTTGTTCGGCTGGTTTTTCAATATAATAATGCTGAATTTTGCCATAACTTGAGACTAAAACATGACCATTTTTAGCAACAATTTGTTGACCAAAGTACAATTTATAATGGGCAATTTGTTGTTGTGTTTTGGCTGAAAATCGGTACAAACCTGCATTGGAAATTACCCAGACTTCATCATTTTTTTCATCAAAAGCAATATCAACAAAGGTCTTAAAACGTCCTGCATGAAAAGTTTCAGTTAACTTCAAAGAGTTAGAAACGATCAATATTTTCTTAATAGTCCCTATCAATAAGCGTTGTCGTTTTTCATCCCAAATCATGCCTTTGACTTGATTAGGTAATATGATTGAAGTGATCAATTCACCTTGTTCATTGTATTGATATAAATGATTCCCAATGGCTAAATAAAGATTTTTTAATGATGCAACGTGTATTAAATAAGCATTTTGTCGAAAGACTGACCAGTTTTTTTTGCCTTTGTAACTTTTTTCTTTGAGACGTTGCTCAATTTTTAATATTTCCTGTTCTAATGGGTTGTTTTTTAATGGCACGTTATTTGAAAATAACGCTTCACCTGTTTCGGTATCATTGGCTGTTAACTTGCCACCACCATAACGAAAAACACGATGATTTTTATGATCAATGACCAAGGTACGGGAATTTTCATCCGATAGCCCCAATATTTCAGTACTATCTGCTGTTGATAACTTTAACAAATCCAAACCTTTAGAAAGCCATAAGGTATCTTCATCAGCGATTAAATAAGTGGAAAAAAATAGCAATAAAAGGATTGTGGATAGGGTAATGTTTTTTGAAATTTTCATTAATACCTACAGCTTTTTTGTTTTTATGATAGGAAGTTTAATCGACTTTAATGATTTTAATTTGTTGAATCAACAGAAAACCTAGAAATATTTGAATACAAGTCAAATAAAAACAAACACTTAATTAAGGTAACGCGCAATAAATAAACTACCCATATTGCGCAGAAATTTTGTTTGTCTTTTTTGTTATAAAAATAGGCGTGTAGTCGTTCTACATAACTATTTTTGTGGCAAAGAAGACAAACAAAAGAGCAAGTAAGATGGG
>JABHHM010000462.1 GCA_018671575.1 Methylococcales bacterium
AAGCATATTTTCTTGGCGGGAGAAATTGTTTATCCGTTAGATGTAAAAAAATGGTTTTTATCAAGTAACGCGACTGTTGAGCTTATTAATATGTTTGGGCCAACAGAAACTGTGATGACAAAATTATTTTATCGTATATCGAAAGATGATCAGAATAAAAAAATGATTCCAATTGGACAACCGATTACTGGCGTTGATCTTTATTTTTTGTCTGCAAATAAAAAAGTGTTACCCGTTGGAAAAGTAGGGGAGATGGCCATATCGTTGCCTTTTAAAAATTTAGGGTATTGGCAGTTAGAGCATGTGCAAGCGAGTGTGTTTAGACGTGATATTGTATCTGATAAGCTAATTTATTTAACTGGAGACTACGCACGGCAAGGAGCTGATGGGCAAATTGAATTTTTAGGTCGTAAAGATAGACAGGTAAAAGTAAACGGGGTTAGGGTTGAATTAGATTCTATTGAAAATACATTGCAAACACTGGATAGGATTGATGGTGTTTTTGTGGATAGTTTACTTAATAACGATTCAAATGAAATTATTGTTTTTTATACCGCCAAACAATTCATCGAGCCTGTTATTTTTCAAAAACACTTGCAAGGTAAAGTAGCGTATTTGCCACACCATTATCATCTAGTGGATTCTTTTCCTCGGTTATTGAGTGGTAAAGTTGATAGAAAATTGTTAAAGCGCTGGTATGAAAATTATTTGTTATTAGAACAAGATGATGAGTTTGAATTACCTAGTTTTGATGTGATTGAACGACGCTTTATTTTAATTTGGCAAGAAAAATTACAGAGAATTAATATTCATTTAGATGAATCTTTTTTTGAATTAGGCGGGGATTCTTTACAAGCAATTGCGTTAATTGCAGAAATGGAAGAATGTTTTGGTGTTTCTTTTCCGTTTGCTGGTTTTTTAGAAAAACCTACTATTCGTCATTGCATATCATTATTGCTTGATTCTTCTTCTCATAAAACGGGACCCGTGGTGTGCCTGAATGAAAAAGCTGGCAGTAAGGCATTATGGCTGATACATCCCCCTGGTGGTTTTATTTTTTGTTATACCGATTTAGCACATCACTTAAGTGCAACCCACGCGGTATATGCGTTGCAATATCCTCTATTTAACGAAAATCAACGTTTTTGTAATATGGATGAGTTAACAGATTATTATTTGACACATTTTTTAGCACATTATAATAATGAGCCTATCGTATTAGCTGGCTGGTCAATGGGAGGATTAATTGCACATGCATTATTGGTTAAATTGCAAGAAAAAGGTGTTCATGTCGAAAAATTAATTTTACTTGATACTATTTCACCATACCGTTTTCCATATGAAAAAACGATTATATTGAAAAATTCTATTAAATCGATCATGGCATATTCTGCAGAACTTTTTGAAGTGAAAGATCAGCCTTTACAAGCAAAGACTCTGCAGCTTAGTCCTTGGGCTTTTATGATTTTGTGCCGCCTTTTTATGGATGTTAATTTATCTCGAAAACAGATATTCGCACAATATTCTGATGAAATTTTATTACTTGGTAAAATAATTGATACGTTGGAGTTTAAAAAGTCTTCTTTTATTGTTTGGCTGGCAAAAACTCTGTCATATTTACCCCGAAAGGTTTTAATAAAGGCTATTTTTACAGTTCTCTATCGATTAGATAAGCCTCTAAATGACGTGCCTGTTGAGTGGTTTGAATCTTTTATGAACGCATTTCACGATAATATTCACAGTGTTTGTAGCTACCAACCAAAAGCACAATCGGTGCCTGTTTATAATATGAAGGCACAAAATCATTACCGTTTAGACGATGAATCGATATTGGCATTAGAACAGCTTGGCGACAAAAAAGTACAGCATTATTCTGTACAGGGAAATCATTTTACTTTTTTGACAGCTTCTTATGTGAAAGACTTGGTTAAGAGATTAAGAGAAATTGGAATTTAAATTTAGCGCTTTAACTAAGTAGCACCTGAGAACGGTGCGTTCAACCATCTAAAAATAACATTTCAATTTCATGTTACTTAGAAGGTGGCCATAATTATCTTAACAAAATTTTCGCTCAAGATTTTTTGACCTTCGGTGCTACTGCTCTGATTGCATAGAGATCTATTCGGTCAGAGTAGTAGTGCCAAAGAGTGGAAAATATTGAGTGAAAATATTAATATAATTATGGTCACCTACTTATATTGTATTGTTGAACGAAGTCGCTAATCGTGGCAGAAAAATCACTGTGCCTCGCTAACAAGTATAATTTTCAAACCCAATTTCGGGCAATATTTAAAGAAAATTATATCATTATCAACAATATTATTTGAGAGTTACCTTAACCACGAATAGCACTAATAAATACAAATATTATTGATGAATATTTGTGTTTATTAGTGGTTTCTTTAAAAAGTTAATTATATGTTAAGTTGTTGTTTTTAAATTACATTATCGTGATGTGATTGTCATGGATGAGTTGTAAATTTATTCCCACTCGATAGTTGCTGGTGGCTTGCCAGAAATATCATAAACCACACGTGAAATTCCTGAGACTTCATTGATGATTCGTGTGGATAATTTGTCCAGTAGTTCATAGGGGAGGTGAGCCGCTTTGGCGGTCATGAAATCGATTGTTTCAACCGCACGCAAACTAACAACAAAGTCATATTGTCGGTTATCACCAACCACACCAACAGATTTTACGGGAATGAAAACAGCGAAAGCCTGGCTGACTTTGTCATACAAATTGTGTTTGTATAATTCTTCAATAAAAATAGCATCAGCCAGTCGTAAAATATCAGCATATTCTTTTTTAATTTCGCCCAGAATACGAACTCCCAGTCCAGGACCAGGAAAAGGGTGGCGATAAATCATTTCAGAGGGTAATCCCAGTTCAACGCCGAGTCTTCTCACTTCATCTTTAAACAATTCTCGCAGTGGTTCTACCAATGACATTTTCATACGCTCAGGTAATCCACCAACATTATGATGAGATTTTATGACTTTGGCTTTGCCTGTTTTGGAGCCAGCGGATTCAATAACATCGGGATAAATAGTACCTTGTGCTAACCATTTTATATTTTCTAATTTTGCAGCTTCTTCTTCAAAAATTTCAATGAAGAGATTACCAATGACTTTGCGTTTCTTTTCTGGGTCAACGACATTTTTTAAGGCATCTAAAAATCTATTTTCAGCATCGACACGAATGACCTTGACTCCCATGTGGCGGTCAAAAGTTGCCATTACTTGGTCGCCTTCATTGAGGCGCAATAAGCCATTGTCAACAAAAACACAGATCAACTGATCTCCAATGGCTTTGTGCAACATGGCCGCAACAACAGATGAATCAACGCCACCAGATAAGCCCAGTAATACTTGATCTGAGCCAACTAACTGCTGTACTTTTTGAATATTATCATCAATGATATTATCCAGGCTCCATAAAGCTTGGCATTGGCAAATCTCTTTGACAAAACGATCAAGTATTCGACTGCCTTGGGTCGTATGGGTGACCTCTGGGTGAAATTGTAAGCCATATAGTTTTTTATTTTCATTGGCGATACCCGCTATAGGCGCATTGTCAGTTGAAGCAATTACGATAAAGTTATCAGGTAATTTAGTTACTCGATCGCCATGACTCATCCAGACATCAAGCAGACCAAAACCTTCGGCTGTTGTGTGGTCTTCTATGTCAGTTAATAATGCCGAATGTCCTCTGGCACGGACTTGAGCATAGCCATATTCTCTATGTTCAGAAGTCTCAACTTGTCCGCCATACATTGATGTGATGGCTTGCATTCCATAGCAAATACCCAGAATGGGAATGTTTAATTCAAAGATGCTTTGTGAAACTTTGGGGGCTTCTTCTTGAGTCGTCGATTCTGGGCCACCCGATAAAATAATGCCTTTGGCATTGAGCTGTTTTATTTCATGTTCAAAAATATCGTAAGGATGTATTTCGCAATAAACGCCTGATTCTCTAATGCGTCTGGCAATTAATTGTGTATATTGCGAGCCATAATCTAGCACAACTATTTTATCATGGTGTAAATCTATCTTTGAATTCATGGTGGTCTCTGTAATATTAAATATTAAGGGGCGAACACGAAATAACTTCCCGTTCTTGGCTTCATATTTATTTGGATTCAAATGATCTGATTGAATAAAAGTGTAGAAATAGTTGTTCTATTCTGAGCTTTTATAACGGAAGATCATTTGAAGGCGAAGTGAAGATGGATCAATAACGGGAAATTATTTCGTGCTAGTTCCTAAGTTGAGCGATAATTTGGGGCTTCTTTGGTGATTGATACATCGTGAACATGGCTTTCTCTGTAACCAGCATTGGTGATACGTACAAATTCAGGTTTGCTTCTCATGCTTTGAATATTGGCACAACCTGTGTATCCCATGCTTGAACGAATGCCGCCGATTAACTGGTTGAGAATTGCAATCATAGAGCCTTTGTAGGGGACTCGACCTTCAATGCCTTCTGGAACCAGCTTGTTCTTATCTACATTTTCCTGGAAATAACGGTCACTAGAGCCTTGTTTGGACGCCATTGCTCCTAAAGATCCCATGCCACGATAAGATTTATAAGATCGGCCTTGGTATAATTCAACTTCTCCAGGGGCTTCTTCTGTTCCTGCGAACAGACTACCAATCATCACGGTGTGCGCTCCTGCAACAATGGCTTTGGCGACATCTCCAGAGTATCGAATACCACCATCAGCAATGACAGGAATGTTGTATTCGGCTAAAGCTTTGGCAGCATTGGATACTGCTGAAATCTGTGGAACGCCAACGCCTGCAATAATGCGAGTGGTACAAATTGATCCTGGCCCAATGCCAATTTTAACAGCATCTGCCCCTGCTTTTGCTAACGCCAGTGCCGCATCTGCTGTAGCAATATTGCCACCAATTACTTGTAGTTCTGGGAAATTTTCTTTGATCCATTCAATTTTTTGGATAACTCCTCGTGAATGACCATGTGCGGTATCAACGACAACGACATCAGCACCTGCTTCCGCTAATGCGGTGATTCTGTCTTGAGTGTCTGCGCCAGTGCCAACGGCCGCACCGACAATTAAACGACCATCATCATCCTTGCAGGCATAAGGGAAATCTTTGGATTTTTGAATATCTTTTACTGTTATCAGTCCTGTCAGTTGAAATTGTTTGTTGGTAACCAGAACTTTTTCAATTTTATGTTGATGAAATAATTTGATAACTTCATCTCTATCCGCATCTTCATCTACTGTGACCAGCTGATCTTTGGGTGTCATGATGGCGTTAACAGGTAATTCCCATTGTGTTTCAAAACGCAAATCTCTACGGGTTACGATGCCAACCAATTGATCATCTTTAATAACAGGAACACCAGAAATATTGTGTTCCTTCATCAGTTTTTTTACATGGCTGATTTTGACATCAGGGGACACAGTAATGGGTTGCCTGATAACACCGCTTTCATATTTTTTGACAGATAAAACCTCGTGTTGCTGTTTTTCAATGGTCATGTTTTTATGAATAATACCAATGCCGCCTTCTTGGGCAAGCGTGATTGCCAGTTTAGATTCGGTAACGGTATCCATTGCAGCAGATAGCAAAGGAATATTTAAATGAATCTTTTGGGTTAATTGAGTTTGTAGGCTAACGTCGCAAGGTAATACTGATGAGTAAGCAGGGATTAATAATACATCATCAAATGTTAAGGCTTCTTGTGCAATTCTCATAATTGATAGTCCATAGGCAATAAATTATCGGGGAAGAATAGGTCGCAGTGATTGACACTGACAAAACCCCAAAGGTGTTATGTCCGAAACTCAGAATTCCATCTTGAGAGGCTGCTTGAGTACAAATTTTTCGGTAAAATTGTATAATCAAAGAGTCTTGTTAAGGTATTTCTCAACAATTTTAGTCATTGATTTGACAAGAATTTGAACTCTCGGACAGTCTCTAATAATAAGAGGGTTAGTATCTGAAAATATGGCGATGCATTATAGTTGAGTTTGATGATAAGATAAATAAATATTTTGCCTAAATTTATTTATCCAGTTCCATATATTCCCAAATGGTATTTTTTAAATCTTTTTTTGGGACACCGTTAGGGAAGTTTAAGGCAAAAACACGTTGGGTGTCTTTTGCTAAAATGGGCATTTTCAGTTTGTCATAAGCTAGCTTCATTAATTGAAGTGCTTCAGGTACGGCAGGGGTTTTGTCGTACTTTTCAACTACAAATTTGGCTCTGTTTAATGCTGCAAGATAGGCTTTTCTGCCCATATAATAATTGGCAACATTCATTTCGTGGTATGCCAGAGTGTTGCGTAAATAAACCATGCGCTGTTTGGCATCATCAAAATATTTACTTTTAGGGAATTTTCTTAATAAAATGGCAAAATCCTTAAAAGAATCTTTGGTTGATCCAGGGTCTCTTTGTGATGCATCCATTGGGGTGTAACGCATTAATGATGTAATGCCTCGATTAAAATTTGCTAAGCCTTTTAAATAATAGGCATAATCAATATTGGGGTGCCTTGGGTGAAGTCTGATAAATCTTTCAGTGGCGGCAATGGTTGCATCGGGTTCATCAAATTTATAATAAGCATAAGCAACATCAAGTTGGGCTTGTTGAGCATAACGACCGAAAGGGTAGCGAGCTTCTAATTTCTCATATAGGTCGATGGCGGATTCATAAGTACGATCATTTAGAGCGTCTTTGGCTTTTTCATAAAGTTTTTTGGCGGTCCAATCTTTAGTTTCATCTTTTTCTTCAGTCAATGAGGCGCAACCAGTAATGAGCAGTAACTGGAGTAGGAAGATGAATTTAAAAATAGAAAATCGCATGGGTTATCCTGAGCTTAAATTATATTGACACAATGTTACCTAAATAAGATGATAAAAAATACAGTTATTGTATAAACAATTCAATAATCAAAAAAATGGTGATTTAGATTTGGAAATGGTAATTAAATAGGCAATGAATAAAAATATAATCGAAAGACAAGAAATAGTGCCTGAAAAATATTCAGGTGAAAGATTTGACAAAATTGTGGCGTTACTGATTCCTGAATTTTCCAGGAGTCGTTTAAAACAATGGATATTGTCAGGTGAACTGAAAGTTAACCAACAAATTGTTAAGCCAAAAATCAAAGTGTTCGGTGGTGACATGATAGAGTTGTCTGGTGTTGTTGCTGATGAAGTGCATCATCAAGCGGAATCAATTCGATTGAATGTGGTTTATGAAGACGAGTCAATTTTAGTGATTAATAAACCTGCAGGATTGGTGGTTCATCCTGCCGCAGGTCATCATCATGGAACTCTGTTAAACGGTTTGTTAAATCATTGTGATGAGTTAAATGCTATTCCTCGTGCAGGTATTGTGCATCGCTTAGATAAGGATACAACGGGTTTAATGGTTGTTGCTAAAACTTTATCTGCACACAAACAATTGGTTGATCAGTTGCAGGAGCGAACGGTTTCTCGGATCTATGAAGCGGTTGCTTGTGGGGTGATGACCGCAGGAGGTTGTGTGAATGAGCCTATTGGACGACATCGTATTGATCGAAAAAAAATGACAGTGACTGAAAACGGTAAGCATGCTGTGACTCATTATAGGTTGCTCGAAAAGTTTTCACACCATACTCATGTTCGAGTTCAATTGGAGACAGGGCGTACTCATCAAATTCGAGTTCATATGGCTCATATTCGTTATCCATTGGTGGGAGATCAGGTTTATCGGGGGCGTTTGAAAATTCCAGCAGGTTGTAGTGATGAGCTGGCAGAAAAACTACGTCGATTTAAGCGACAAGCGCTTCATGCTAAAGAATTAGGTCTAACTCATCCAGAATCAGGAGAATTAATGCAGTGGCAATCGACATTGCCTGATGATTTTATGAATTTACTTGAGTGTTTGAAAAATGACGAAAATAATGCCCCCTTATGACTGGCTCAGTCCTGACTGGCCTGCACCTGAAAATATACGAGCAATTTGTACGACTCGATCTGGAGGATGCAGTCTTTTTCCTTATCATTCAATGAATTTAGGCGATCATGTGGATGATGATTTGCAGCATGTTAACGCAAATAGGCAACATCTAAAGCGAATACTAGCTCTTCCCCGTGATCCTCGATGGTTGACTCAAATTCATGGAAATGAAATCATCGATGCGGATAAAGATACAAAATCTATGGCTGCAGATGGCATCATAACTTCGCGTAATAATATGGTTTGTACCGTGTTAACGGCGGATTGTGTCCCTGTATTGCTATGTGATCAAAATGGACATCAAGTTTGTGCGGTACATGCTGGTTGGAAAGGTTTGGCAGGTTGTATTATTGCTCAGGCAATAGCAAAATTTGATTGTAAATCTTCAAAGTTAATGGCATGGATTGGACCTGCAATTAGTCAGGTAAATTATCAGGTTAACCAAGCAATGGTCTCTAGTTTTGTCGAGCAATCAATCTCTTATCAACAAGCATTTAAATACGTTGATAATGATCAGTATTTGGCTGATTTGGTTTTATTGGCTAAATTGCAAATGCAGGCATTAGGATTAAATCAAATTTATGGCGGACAATGGTGTACTTTTGCTGATGATTCTAAGTTTTTTTCCTATAGACGGCAGAATATAACGGGTAGAATGGCGACATTAATTTGGAAGTCTGATGGAAATTAAAATCATCGGAAAAACAAAGTTTTTACTAAAATCAGGAGTGAAAAAGCATTTTTTTGTTATTTGTTTTTTGTTATTTGATTGTCACTGAGTTTGTTTTATACTGTTATTATGGATTTTCTAGACATAAAAACAGATTTTGCCTTTAAAAAAGTATTTGGAAGTGATGACTCTAAAGAGTTACTCATTAGCTTCTTAAATTCCGTTGTTGAATTTAAAAACAATCATCAAATAATCTCTCTTGATATTGTTGATCCCTATAATATTCCCATGCTTAAAGGCATGAAAGATACTTATGTGGATGTTAAAGCTGTTTTAGATAATGGCTGTCATGTCATTATTGAAATGCAGGTTTTAAATGTTGAAGGTTTAGAAAAGCGTATTTTGTACAATGCTGCCAAAAAATATTCGTCACAATTGAAAAAGGGAGATGAATATTCTCTACTCAATCCCGTCATCGCTTTAACCATTACTGATTTCAATTTGTTTCAAGACAATCAGGCGTTAATTACACGTTTTAAATTGATAGAAAAGCAACAATTGGTTGAGTATACTGACGACATCGAGCTCATCTTTATTGAGCTACCTAAATTTATCAAAACAGAGCAAGAGCTTGAAAGTGTTCAAGATAAATGGCTGTTTTTTATAAAAAATGCGGGTAGCCTTGAATATATTCCCAAAAATATGACAAAAGAATTAACCAGAGCTTATGCGATTGCCAATGAAGCCAATTTCAGTGAAGAAGAATTAGAGCTTCAACACCGTAAGAAGGATTGGATATTTTTACAAAAAGGTTCGTTAAGTCTGGCAAAAAAAACAGGGCATAGTGAAGGAAAAATAGAAGGAAAAATAGAAGGAAAAATAGAGGGGAAAATAGAAGTTGCTATCAATTTATATAAAGCAGGTATAGGCATTGCGGTAATAAGCCAAAGTACCGGATTAAGTGTTGAAGAAATTGAAGAGCAACTTAAAAGTATTTGAACGATTACCTCGTAGTATCCTATTTGTTTACAGATAATTGTTGCAGTGATTGCTCTATAGAATCCATAAAGTCTCCACATATATTGATATCATAAAGGGCGTCAAGTTCACGAGCACAAGTGGGGCTGGTAACATTAATTTCTGTCAAATAGTCTCCAATGACATCAATGCCCACAAAAATTAAACCTTTGGTTTTCAAAGTATCGCCCAGTTGTTGGCAAATCCATTGGTCTCTTTCGGTTAATTTGACTCCAATACCTCGACCACCTGTGGCCAGATTGGCTCGAGTTTCACCGCTGGCTGGGATTCTTGCATAAGCATAGGGAACTGGCTTGCCATTGATGATAAGAATTCTTTTGTCGCCATCAAGAATTTTAGGAATGTATTGTTGAATCATGATCTTCTGTGATGCATTGCGAGTAATTGATTCAATGATGACGTTGGTGTTTTTATCTTGTTCGGTGATTCTGAATATTTCCTGTCCACCCATTTTATCCAAAGGTTTTAAAATAATGTCATGGTGTTTTTTGATGAAAGACTTAATTTGAGTTGGATTTGATGTCACCATGCTGGGAACGCAACATTGTGGAAACCAGTTGACGGCAATTTTCTCATTAAAATCACGCAATGATTGTGGTTTATTGAGAACCAATACCTGTTTCTTTTCTGCCAATTCCAAAATATAAGTGGCGTAAAGATATTCATTATCAAAAGGGGGGTCTTTCCTCATGATAATAATATCTAATTCAGTCAATGAAATATCAAGTTGATCCTGTTCATGGTAATAATTCGTTGTATCTGCGACAGTGATTATTTTAGCTGAGGCTCGTGGGTCTGCATTTTCAATGTATAAATCAGGTTGTGTGATTGAATAAATTGACCATTGTCTTTTTTGGGCTTCTAGCATCATGGCAAAAGTCGTGTCTTTGTGTGGTTTGACTGTCTCGATTGGATCCATCACAAAACCGATTTTAATTGTCATTTAAATTCCTTTAGTTGTTAAATCTGGGTACAATAATACAGTTATTTTTAAAGGGTTGCTGGATTATTTATGAAATTTAGTCGATTAGATAAGACCATTTTAATCACGGGATGTTCCAGTGGTATTGGTGAATATTGTGCATTTGAGTTACAAAAAATGGGTTACCAGGTCTTTGCAACGGCACGTAAAATTGAAGATGTTGAAAAATTATCAAAACGAGGTTTGCAGGCGTATCAGTTAGATTTAGCTGATTCTGAATCCATTAAATCAGCAGTCGCTCAAGTATTAGATCAAACTGGTGGTCAATTATATGCTTTATTTAATAATGGTGCTTATGGCCAACCTGGAGCGGTAGAGGACTTGTCACGTGAAGTATTAAGAGAACAATTTGAAACCAATTTATTTGGCACGCATGAACTTACGCAATTGATTATGCCTGTTATGAGAAAGCAAGGTGAAGGTCGAATTATTCAAAATAGTTCTGTACTGGGTTTTGTTGCCTTGAAATTCAGAGGGGCTTACAATGCCTCAAAATTTGCTTTGGAAGGGTTGAGTGATACCATGAGACTTGAGTTGCAAGGCAGTAATATTCATGTGGTTTTAATTGAACCTGGTCCAGTGACTAGCTTGTTTCGAAAGAATGCGGCTTTAAAATTTATGCAACACATTGATCGGGAAAATAGTCATTTTTCTACGGAATATCAAGCCATGGTAGATCGCTTACAAAAAGAAGGCCCAGCAGTACCTTTTACATTACCTCCCGATGCAGTGATGAAAAAAGTGGCCTTGGCATTGGAGAAAAAAATACCTAACCCTCGGTATTATGTGACATTTCCGACCTATCTATTTGGTTATTTGAAGAGAATATTAAGTTCTCACGGACTGGATAAAATTCTAAATCGAGTTTAGTGTCTGATGAAAATGATTATTTTATTGATTGTATCTTTGTTTTCGGTCTCTGTTAGTGCAAGTACCAAGTTAACCTCTCAGCAACTAAATTGGCAAACATGGTCTCCTCTGGTTTTTCAGCAAGCAAAACAAAATAATCGCTTGGTTTTATTAGATTTAACTGCTAAGTGGTGTCAATGGTGTAAAAAAATGGACGCAATCAGTTATCATGATAAAGCGGTGATTGAGACAATCCAAAAATATTATATTGCAGTCAGAGCTGATGAAGATGATGTACTGGAATTGAAGAAAAAATATAAAGATTATGGACGGCCTGCGACGATTATTTTTAACGCCAAGGGCGAAGAAATTATAAAAAGACGAGGTTATTTAAAACCGCAATGGTTAATGTGGATGTTGCAAGCAGTTGCAGAAAACCCACAAATTGAAGCGCATCAATGAAAAATCTGAATTCAACCAATTTATCCAGGAGAAGCTTCTTAATCAAAACGTCTTCTGTGCTTGCATTGTTGTCTTCTGTCAAAGTCAATGCCATGACGTTGATGCCAAATGAATCAAACCGTTCATTAATAACGGTACAACAATGGCAATTAATTGGACAAATACAAAATCATTTGTTGCCTCATGAAAAGAATTCTCCTGGAGCGTCTGATATCAATGCATTGGAATATTTAAAGTCGATTTATCAAGTGCCGACTGTGGATATAAAAGAGCTGAATGAGTTCAGGCAAGGTATTCATCATTTTCAACTTTTGTTTCAACGAAAATATCAAAAACAATCTTTTATCTCCTTATCGATAGCCGAAAAAGAAATATTTCTGCGTTGGTTTGAAAAAACGAGAATTGGAGGAGCATGGTTAAATATTCTGCTGGATATGGTTTTGGAAGCTTTGTTGACCGATCCAATTTATGGCGGTAATCCCAACGAAATTGGTTGGAAATGGTTGCAACATCAAGCTGGATTTCCTCGTCCAACTAAAGTTTCTGGGATTTAATATGCAAAAAGATTTCGATGTTTGTGTTGTTGGTAGTGGTGCTGGTGGTGGCCCCATTGCTTATACCTTGGCAAAAGCGGGTTATTCTGTGGTTGTCATCGAAAAAGGTTCATGGTTAACAGAAAAAGACTTTTTCAAAGATGAGCGAGCTTGTTGTTTGCGTGACGGTTATACCTCGGATCTAAAAAAAGAACAGCATGTGATTGAATTGGAAATGGATGAAGGCGGCTGGCAACAAGAACAAACACGTCAATCATCCTGGAATTTATGGAATGGCAACTGTGTTGGTGGAAGCAGTAATTTCATGAGCGGTTTTTTTCATCGGTTAAAACCCATGGATTTTAAATTATTGTCAACCTTTGGCCCAATTGAAGGGGCTAATGTAGTGGATTGGCCTATTTCTTATGATGATTTAGAGCCTTATTATCAAAAAGTTGAAGAAATTGTAGGGGTTTCTGGTAAGGTGAGCCAACATCCTCATGCAGAACCAAGAAGCACAGCAAATTTCCCTTATCCACCGACTCAAGAACATCCTTTTGCATCAATGATTGATCAGTCATGTAGTGTAATGGGAATTAATTCATTAACCACCTCTCGGGCTATTTTGTCAACTTCAGTCAATCAACGCAATGCTTGTAGTTATAATGGTTATTGCGGTAGTTATGGTTGTGCAACAGGAGCTAAGGGAAGTTCTCGTGCGGCATTATTGAATCAGGCGGTTAGTACGGGCAAATGCCAAATAATTGCAAATACCGCTGTACATAGGTTGATTTGTAATCACAAAAATAAAATCACAGAAGTTGAATGCGTTGACAGCAATAATCGCAAAAAACATATTCAAGCAAAAATATTCGTGATTGCTTGTCAGGCTGTTGAAACTTCTCGGTTATTGTTGTTGTCTGCCAATGCAAATTTCCCTAATGGCTTGGTAAATAATCATGGGCAAGTGGGTAAAAATTTATTATTTGCTGGCGGTGGTGCAGGTTCAGGACGTTTTGATGCAACAAAATTGAACCCAAAATTTAAACAAATTGGAACGTTCATTAATAGAAATATACAAGACTGGTATGTGATTGATGATCCTGAGTTCGGTGTAAAACAAAAAGGGGGTACGATTGATTTTATAAATATTCATCCGAACCCTGTGATACGAGCCAGTCGTCAAACCAGTGGTCATAATGGTTTGTTATGGGGGAAACCGTTAAAAAGAAAGCTGGAAACACATTTTATTGACAGCCAATACATAAAAATAGAAGCTTTTTGTGACTGGTTACCAATCAATGATTGTTTCGTTTCACTGGATCCCGTGGTGAAAGACCATTGGAATAGACCTGTTGCAAAAACTCGCTTAGGATTTCATGTTAGAAATTTACAAGTGGGCTGGTATTTGGCGAACAAAGGTGCAAGTGTGCTCAAACAGATGGGAGCAGAAGACGTGGTGTCTTTTGCGGTGGGTTCTCCTCCAACCAATTTAATGGCGGGTGGTTGTCGTTTTGGCGATGATCCTAAAACCTCTGTATTGAATAAATATTGTCAGGCTCATGATATTGATAACCTGTTTGTAACGGATGGTAGTTTTATGCCAAATGCGGGAAGTGCGCCTTACACCTGGACTATTTATGCCAATTCTTTCAGAGTTGCGGATTATATTATAAAACAATTGTAATAAGGAACGAACACGAAATAACTTTTGTTCCTAAGGGTCGATTCAAAAATAACCTTACAATTTGCGAAGATATTTTGTTCACAGGCAAGGCACGAAAACAGGCGCATAGTCGAACTATGCAACTGTTTGAGTAACGAAGCCTGTGGGCAAAAGCTCGAGTAAATGTAAAGGTTAATTTTGAATCGTCCCTAAGTATATGGAGAAACTTTTGACAAAAACAATTCTAATTTTAAGTGCAGGCTTAGAAGCAATTCCAATCATTCAAAAAGCCAAAAGTATGGGCTGTTATGTGGTCGTGTTGGATGGTTATGAGAGTGCACCAGGAATAAAATATGCAGATGACTTAATTATTTCCAGTACCTTTGATGTTGCGGGTTCAGTGGAAAAGGCAAAAAATTACAGTCAAAATAAAAGAACATTAGATGGTGTAATGAGTGCAGGTCATGATGCGCCACATACTGTTGCACATATTGCCCATGCTTTGGCGTTGCCTGGCGTGCCTGTTGCTACGGCTGAAATGGCGGTTGATAAAGTGGCAATGAAAGATAAATTTGCCAAAGATGGCGTTGCTATTCCCTGGTATAGCTCTGTTGATGATTTTCAACATTTGCAGCAATTGGTGAAACAACATGGATTGCCTTTGGTTATTAAGCCTGTCGATGGTCGTGGTGCGCGTGGGGTTTTAAGGTTAAGTGATCAGGTTGATTTGGAATGGGCTTATAATTATTCGGTTAGCCAGTCTGGGCGTGGCCAAGTGATGGTGGAACGTTTTTTGTCGGGGCCACAAATTAGCACAGAATCAATGGTTATCAATGGGCAGACATTAACGCCTGGGTTTTCTGATCGAAACTATGAATTAATGGATAAGTTTGCTCCTTTTATCATAGAAAATGGGGGGGATTTACCCAGTTTTTTATCACAAGATTTGCAATCAAGAGTAAAACAAACCGTTCATCAGGCTGCCATGAGTTTGGGAGTCACAATGGGTGTTGTTAAGGGAGATGTTGTGGTTAATGAGGGTGTTCCTCATATCATAGAAATAACCACTCGATTGAGTGGCGGTTACTTTTGTAGCCATGAAATTCCGCTGAATACGGGTGTGGATTTTGTGGGTTGTGTGATTAAATCAGCGCTGGGAGAAAAAGTTTTAGAAGAGGAGTTGACTCCTAAATATCAAAAATCGGTTTGTCAACGCTATATGTTTCCAGAAAAAGGTGTGGTCAAAAATATCACGGGTGTTGATTTGATTAAACATCGTAATGAAGTCGAGCTTTGTGAAATGCGTGTAGAGATTGGTGAAAAATTAGCTGAACTGGATAATCACACTAAACGAACAGGTGTGATTATTGTCATGGGTTCTGACAGGCAAAATGCACAAAATAATGCCGTGTCAGCGATCAATTCAATAAAAATAGATTTAGTATAGGCGAGCTAAATATTAAGTTTTTTGATGGTTGTTTGTAAGGATGAAATGGAGTCTATTAAGTTTTCACTGGCGGATGATACTGAGCTTAAATGATCGGCATTGTCACTGGCACTTACTTTAATGACTTCCATATTTTGGCTAACTTCCGAGGCTGCTACCGTTTGTTCCTCGGCAGAATTAGCAATTTGTTCTGTTATTTGTTTGATGTGTTCAATAAAGCTGGTGATAGAGTTAAGTGATTTGCCTGCAAGTTCTGCTTGTTCCACACTGGATTGAGTGTGTTTGCCACCTTCAATCATAGCGGCAACCGCTTCTCTTGATCTCGACTGGAACTGCTCTATCATTTGCTCTATTTCAGAGGTTGATTCCTGAGTACGTTGTGCTAATGTCCTGACTTCCTCCGCAACAACGGCAAAGCCTCGTCCTTGTTCGCCCGCTCTGGCGGCTTCGATCGCTGCATTTAATGCCAGTAAATTGGTTTGATCCGCAATGCCTTTGATAACATCTAAAACACCACCAATATTCTCGCTGTCTTTCTCTAACGTTTGAATAACTTGTGTTGCATTTTCAACATCGTTTACCAATGTTTGAATTTCACTGATGGTGGTAGAAACAATGCTTCGGCCATTTTGTGCTTCAGTTTGTGATTCAGTGGATGTTTGTGATGCTTCGGCAGTATTTGTCGCAATTTGATCAACTGTTGAAGACATGTTTTGAAGTGAGTGAATGACTTGTTCGATTTCTTGATTTTGTTTGTTTGCTTCGTTGTTTGATTTGACGACTACATCAGATAATTGTACGGCAGAGGTGGAAATTTGAGAATTGGTTTCATTTATTTCGATAAAAACTTCTCTGAGACTACTTGTTAACAGGTCAATATTTTTTAGTAATTTACCCATTTCATCGCCAGAAGTTGCATTGATGTTAGTGCTTAAATTGCCATCTGACAAGGCTTTAATTGCAGATGTTGCTGTTGATAATGGTACCGACATGAAACTTTGTACGGTAAAAAACAAAGTGGCTAAGATGACAATGATAGAAATAACCATTGGAATAATAACAATTGATGAAGTCAGGGCATATAAGCCAAACGTTGCAATAATCATAATCACTATAAGTGGTAGTGAAAGTTTTATAAAAATACTGTTACCCATTATTATCCAGCCTATGTTGTTGAACCTGAAAAATTAAATTAAATTTGATTTTTCAGGTCGAAATAAAAAATTTGTAAAATATATACTAAATATTAATCAAAATAGTCGATCATTCAAGTATTAGCAAAAATATTTTAAAAAAGGAGATTAAATGCACACGAAATTGATTCAAGTCATGGGAATGGCGAGAGATATTACATAAAATATGTCTTGTGAGTCAATTATTATTCTTTCAAAGTCATCTATTTAAAGTGAAACAAAGATGACGAAATAGCATGGAAATAGAAAGACATAAATTATTTTATAAGGAGAAGACCATGATTACTGTGGGTGAAATAATGATTAGAGATGTAGTGACATTAAAAACATCAGATAGTATCTTGAAAGCTAGGAAAATTATGATGAATTCAAATATTAGGCATTTACCCATTGTTGATGCTGATGGAAAACTGGCTGGTTTAGTAACTCAGAGAGATTTGTTGAAAATAGAAAATTCAGAGATAGATTCGATTAATATTGATGAGCATCGTAATATGGAGTCCTCAATAACACTAGAATCAATTATGATGAAACAGGTGCATACGGTCAGTGAAAAAGATAGTTTGCGGGCCGCAGGTCTGGAATTGCAGCGTCATAAATTTGGTTGTTTGCCTGTGGTGAAACAAGATCATGTTATTGGTATTATTACCGATACCGATTTTGTTGGTGTTGCGATTAACCTGATTGAGCAGGAAGATGAAATGGAAGATATTGATGGCAGTATGGTTGACGATTTTACAACGAATACTTATGACCAAACATCATTACTCTAATCATCTAAATATGAAATCAAAAATGGAAAGTTATTTCGTGATCATTCCTTGAAGCTACAAAGGAAAAATAAATGCACAAACACGGTGTTCAGTTTTCATATTTATCTCAAGAAGACCTAATTGATACGGGGTGTTTTGATCTTCGTATGGCAATAGAAGTTGCTGAAAAGGCTATGTTGGCATACGAACAAGACAAAATTCTATTTCCTGAAAAAATTGTACAAATTTTTAACCAAGCAACTCAGGAGCGTATTAATTGTTTACCAGCAACATTGCTTGACGAAAAAATTTGTGGTGTAAAATGGGTTTCGGTATTCCCCCGAAATCCTGAAAAATATGCTGAACAAAACCTTTCCGCATTGTTTGTGTTATCTGAAATTGAAAAAGGCTTCCCTATTGCCGTGATGGATGGAACTTTAGCCTCAAATATGAGAGTTGCGGCAATGGGCGCTATTGCCGCTAAATACCTGGCTAAAAAAGAGTCTGAAATAATTGGTTTTATCGGTGGCGGAGAACAGGCAAAAATGCATTTTCTTGCCATGCGAGTGGTGCGTCCAGCGATCAAAGAATGCAGAATTGCTGATAAATCGGTTGAAGCCGAGCAAGAGTTTATTGATCACTTGTCACCACTGTTTCCTGATGTGAACTTTATCGCTACACATACTCATGCTAAAGCGGCTATTGAGGGAGCAGATATTCTAGTGACGGCAACATCTGCTCAAGCACCTCTACTAAAAGCTGCATGGATGAAAGCAGGGGCTTTCTATAGTCATATTGGTGGCTGGGAAGATGAATACGAAGTCGCACAGCAATGTGAAAAAATTGTGTGTGATGATTGGAGTACGGTGACTCATCGAGGTCAAACATTGAGTCGAATGTATGCAGAAGGAATTTTGTCATCTAAGGATATTTATGCAGATCTTCATGAACTGGTATCCAAATTAAAAGTGGGTCGTGAAACAGATGATGAACGCATTTACTTTAATGCGGTAGGGTTGGCATACATTGATGTTGCCATTGCGCTTGCCATGTATAATCGAGCTCACAGCAGTCACGCAGGGCAAACATTATCGTTACAGGATTGTATGATTTTTGAACACAGTGATATTGCCCAAAAAGTTCGATTATAAAGGACGGTGATGTTCTCATATCTTGAATCAAATCAAGTTGACTTAGTCATCATTAATATTGATGGTGTTGAT
>JABHHM010000048.1 GCA_018671575.1 Methylococcales bacterium
AATTGTTTTAAAAATGGAATAACCAAATCAGGATTGTCGGGTAGATAAGGGGTTATTAATTTGATGTGATTGAATGGTTGAATAGACTCTTTAAATAAAGTTGCTTTTAATGAATTTGGGGAACTTTTAAAACCATGTAAATATAATATTTTCAACCGCTAAAACCCCATAAATTTATACCAATTGTCTAGCGAGGAGCATTAAATAACTTCCCATTTTAACTTTCCATCTTCACGCCATCTTCAAACTAAACTATCTTTAAACAGTAGAATACCATCAATTTCACTGGAAAAGTAAAATGCATAAAAAACCATTGGCTTTAGAAAAACTTAATAAACGATGCAATCCTGAAAAAATGGCTTTTGAGTCAACGACGGAGATTGCTCCTCTTAGTCGTTTTTTGGGGCAAGATCAGGCTTTGGAATCACTTGAATTTGGTCTTTCAATTTCTCAGCAAGGTTATAATATGTTTGTGATGGGGCCAACAGGTGTCGGTAAGCATACGATGGTGAGACAAGTCATTACAGAATATGCAAAAAATTTAGAGCCTCCAGCTGATTGGTGTTATATCTATAATTTTGACAACCCTAGAACACCTCGCTCATTACAGTTTCCTTCGGGAAAAGGCATCAAATTAAGGCGTGATATGGAAAAAAGTATTCAGGAAATTAACCGACAACTTTATACCGCATTTGCCAGTGATGATTATCATTTTCGACAAAAAGCCATTGAAGCAGAACAACAGACTCGTCTTAATACGGTACTGAAAGGTTTGGATAATTTGGCAGAAAAAAAAGACATTGCTATTTTACAAACCAGTCATGATTATAGTTTTTCTCCCATTAAAGAGGGTGAAGTTTTATCCAATGAAGCCGTGGCATTGTTACCTGTCAGTGACCGTGATGCAATAAAAAATGAGATTGCGGAATTACAAAAAGAATTGGAAAAAATTAATCGTAAAAAACAAAAATGGCTGGAATCAAGTCGTCAAAAAATTCAAACACTTAACCAAAAAACGGCAAAATCAACCATTTCACCTTTACTTAGAAAGCTCAGTAGAAAATACAGCGAATTTAAAGAATTGGTACAATATTTCAATGATATTCAGCAGGATATTCTAGATAATTTGAATGAGTTTTTGAAGCAATCTAACAATAATATAACAGATATTACCCAACATCCTTTGTTAAAAAGATTTCAAGTGAATGTACTGAATGAAGATTTGCAAAGACAAGGTGCACCTATTGTTTACGAAGATTTACCCAGTTATAAGAACTTATTGGGACGTATTGAGCATATGGCTCAGATGGGGGTTTTGCTGTCTGATTATAACTTAATTAAATGTGGCTCATTGCATAATGCCAACGGTGGTTATTTGATTATTGATGCAGAAAAGTTATTCCAACAACCTCATTCCTGGAATTTTCTAAAGCGTGCTTTGAGGTCTCAGCAAATAAAAATAGAAACTTTGGATCAGCAATATAGCTGGGTGAGTACCGTTTCTCTACAACCAGAATCAATTCCGTTAAAGGTTAAAATTATTTTACTGGGAACTCGTGAAAAATATTGCCAGCTATTTCATTCTGATCCTGATTTTGCGGAATTATTTAAAGTTCAGGTTCATTTTCAACAAACCATTGATAGAACGACCGAAAATGAACAGTTTTATTTACAGCTTGTGAGCAAATTAGTTTCGTCAGAAAAAATGCTTCATCTGGATAAATACGCACTTGCCAGAGTCATTGAATATAGTTCTAGGTTGGTGGGTGATAGCGGTAAACTGTCAATTCATATGTCTGAACTGTCTAATTTATTAAGAGAAGCTTCGCATTGGGGTAAACAGAATCATTGTGAACTTATTTCTGAAAATGAAATATTTAAAGCGATTGAAAGCAAGGTGTTACGTGGTAATTTTATCAAACAGCATTTGCATCAAAGCATTCACCGTGGCTCAGTATTCATTGATACTGATAGTCGACATGTTGGGCAAATCAATGGATTACTCATTTTAACGACAGGTAATTATACTTTTGGCAGACCTTCCAGAATTACCGCAACAACACGACTAGGTAGCGGAAATGTCGTTGATATAGAGCGTGAGGTTGATTTGGGTGGTGATCTGCATTCTAAAGGTGTTTTTATTCTGTCGTCTTATTTGGGCTGGCGTTATGCACGATCGCAGAAGTTATCATTGACTGCCAGTCTTACATTTGAGCAATCTTATGGCAAAATTAACGGTGATAGTGCTTCATTGGCGGAGTTATGCGCTATACTTTCATCATTATCAGAAGTCCCGATTAAACAATCATTTGCTGTGACAGGTTCAATTAATCAACTGGGGGTTGTACAACCCATTGGTGGCGTTAATGAAAAAATTGAAGGTTTTTTTGATATTTGTAAAGTGAGAGGACTCAATGGCGAGCACAGCGTTATTATACCAAAATCAAATGTAAAAAATTTGATGCTTTGTCAGGAAGTATTGGACGCAGTAGAACAAAAGCTATTTCATATTTATGCGGTAGAAACTGTAAACGATGCCATCGAAATATTAACGAGTATTGACGCTGGTTTAGCTAATGAAGTGGGAGATTTCCCTGTTAATAGTTTGAATTATCGTGTCGTTGAAAAATTAACAATGTGGGCAAAAGATTAAAGCTAAGGAATGGGCACGAAATAACTTCCCGTTCTTGGCTTCATATTTATTTTAAATTCAAATGATCTGATTGAATAAAAGCGTAGGAATAGTCACTCTATTCTGAGCTTTTATGATTGAAGAT
>JABHHM010000047.1 GCA_018671575.1 Methylococcales bacterium
CGATTTCATCAAACATTGGAGTATAAAAAACCAATGAATGTTTATTATGATAATTTAAAGTTAAATAATGAGGTGGCTTATAAGGAAGCAGCGTAATTTATATAGGGAATAAGAAATTAAAATAATCTGTCTTGACAGATTGGGGTGTTATACTTGGGTTTTTACTTAAAACTGAGGCTCACAATTCAAAACGTGGTCTTAGATGTGGCCTAGAATTTTGCTCTATTTAAGCAATAAATTTCGGTGTTTTCGGGCGGTAAAATTTGAACTACCCCTAAAAAGTGAAAAAGCGCACAACACGAAATGTAGCCTCAGATGTGACCCAGATTTTCGCAATTAATTTATATTCATTAAAATCAACAAGTTAAAATCATGGTTTGGTAGCAATGAGTGGATTCGAACCACTGACCTCAGCATTATGAGTGCCGCGCTCTAACCAACTGAGCTACATTGCCATATTCAAATTTCAAGAGAGCAGATTTTGTCTGTTATTGAGTCTTTTGTCAAGGTTTGATGGTGATTATTTGAATTTAAGGTAACGCGCAATAAATAAGCCACCATATTGCGAGTTGGCTAACCGCCTGTCATTGACATAATGCGGTTAACATTGTCAGGATTGTCATTAAAATCATGCTTGAGAGGCTTCATGTTGATGGCATTTTTAATGATTTTGGCTAATTCTGAGTCATCAATTCCATTGCGTACAAAAGGTCTTAAGTTGATGCTGTGCTCTTGTCCTAGGCACATGTAGAGCACGCCCTCAACTCCTAGTCTGACACGATTGCAGGTGTCGCAAAAATGTTGTGATATTGGGGTGATGAAGCCAATGTGGCTTTCTGTGCCAGCAACTTTCATGTATCTTGCTGGGCCACTGCCAGGTACAATTCCAGGTACCAAATCAAATTTTTGAGTAAGCTGTTTTTTTATTGTGTTGATGTCAATGTAATGATTGCTGGCTTCTCGTCCTGAGTTTCCCATTGGCATTGTTTCAATGAAGCGTAAAATAAATTGATTTTCAACGCAATATCGAACCATGTTGTCGACTTCATCATGATTGACGCCTTTCATGACAACCATGTTGATTTTTATGGGGTTCAGTCCTGCTTTTTTGGCGGCCATTATGCCGTCTAAGACTTTTTCTAGAGGGCCGTTGGTGATTTCTTTAAATCGAACGGGATCTAATGAGTCAAGACTGATGTTGGTTCGGGTAATGCCTGCATTTTTTAGTTCAACAGCCTGTTTTCTTAGCTGTAAAGCATTGGTGCTTAAAGAAAAGTCGTCAATGCCAGGAATTTGATTTAATTGTGATATTAGAGAGGGTAAATTTCTTCTTGTTAGTGGTTCGCCACCCGTTAGGCGAACACTGCTGACGCCTAGTGAGCTGAAGACTCTGACTATTTGAGTGATTTCATCAAAGTTTAGCCAATGTTCAGGGATTTCAAAATCCTTAAAGTTTTTTGGCATGCAGTAAAAGCACCGTAAATCACATTTATCGGTGACAGATAGGCGTAGATACTTTATTACTCTTTTATGTCGGTCAATTAATTGATTCATAGTAGATTGAGTATACTCGGTTTTATCTTTGGAAAATATTTTTTGAATTATTTTTTGATCTGCGTCAAGTAAAAAGTCTCAAATTCTATACCATACTAAAATACTTTGTTATTTGCAAGATGTTGAAAAATAAATAATTCATGTTGAAAGCCCTAAAGAATGCGCATTATTAATTTATTTGATATAAATTTTATTTATAGGTTGAGAAGATAAAATTGCTTGGCAATCACTTGATAAAGCTATACTGTGTGTCGAATCACTATGCTCATGGTAGCGCCATAATTTTAGACTTAGTGAAAATTGTCAAATGTTTATAATGAGCAATATGATTTATGGCAGATTTAACGAAGCAATCACTATGATTGCTATTCAATATAATAATTAAGGAGAATATAGCAATGCCAACATTCGTCCGTACCGATAAGTGCGATGGATGCAAGGGTCAAGATAGAACTGCTTGCATGTACATTTGCCCACACGATTTGATGAAATTAGATAAAGATGGTTCAGAAACTGGTCACGCAATGCGTGCATTTAACCAAGAGCCTGAGCAGTGCTGGGAATGTTATTCTTGTGTTAAAATTTGTCCTCAAAATGCAATTGAATGTCGTGCTTATGCTGACATCGTGCCAATGGGTGGTTCAGTTCAGCCATTACGTGGTACTGATTCAATTATGTGGACTATCAAATTCAGAAATGGAAAAATGAAAAGATTTAAGTTCCCAATCAGAACAACAGCTGAAGGTTCAATTGATCCATATGCTGGCAAGCCAGCGGCAGATATGTCAAAAATTGCTGAGCCTGGTTCTTTTACTATGGATAGTCTTCCAGGTAATCGTGAAGAGCTAATCAGATTATAATAAAGAGATAGTTTAGTAGTATTAACTATCATTAAAATTGAATTTTTTAAGAAGGTGAATTAAATTATGGCTGAAGGTACTTTTGGAAGCCCAGAGGTTGTTGAAGAAGAAGTTGACATCCTGTTAATCGGTGGCGGTATGGCATGTTGTGGTGCTGCATATGAAGCAATGCATTATATAGAAGCTTCTGGTGCTGATATCTCAATCAAAATGGTTGATAAAGCTGCAGTAGATCGTTCTGGTGCGGTTGCTCAAGGTTTGTCTGCGATCAATACATACATCGGTGGAGAACAAGATCCTGCTGATTATGCTCGTATGGTTTCAAACGACTTAATGGGTATTACTCGTGATGATTTGGCATATGACGTTGGTCGTCATGTTGATGATTCAGTTTATTTGTTTGAAGAATGGGGTTTACCTATTTGGAAGCAACCTGGTGATGAAGGTAAATCATTGAAAGAAGGTGGTATGCCTGTTCGATCTGGTAAATGGCAGATCATGATCAATGGTGAATCTTATAAGTGGATTGTTGCTGAAGCTGCTAAAAAAGCAATGGGTAGCGAAAGAATTCAAGAACGTGTTTTCATCGTTAAATTAATTAATGATAAAAATGATCCATCAAGAATTGCTGGTGCAATTGGTTTCTCAACTCGTGATCATAAAGTTTATGTTTACAAGTTTAAAGCTTGTTTGTTAGCTGCTGGTGGTTGTGTAAATATTTTCCGTCCTCGTTCGGTAGGTGAAGGTACGGGTCGTGCTTGGTATCCAGTATGGAACTCAGGTTCTACTTATTCAATGGCTGCAGAAGCAGGTGCTGAATTAACTATGATGGAAAACAGATTTGTTCCAGCTCGTTTTAAAGATGGTTACGGTCCTGTTGGTGCATGGTTCTTATTGTTTAAAGCACAAGCTACAAATGCTTTTGGCGAAGTTTACATGCAGAAGAATAAAGAATTATTGAATGACTATCCTCCTTATGGTCAAGCAGCTGTTCCTGCATCTTGTCTTCGTAATCATTTAATGATGAAAGAGATGAAAGAAGGTCGTGGTCCAATTTATATGGATACTCCAACTGCATTACAGAAACTTGCTGAAACAATGACTCCTAAGGAAATCAAGCATCTTGAAGCAGAAGCTTGGGAAGATTTTCTTGATATGTGTATTGGTCAAGCGGGTGTATGGGCTGGTGAAAATATTGAGCCAGAAAAAACTCCTTCTGAATTAATGCCTACAGAACCTTATTTACTAGGTTCACACTCTGGTTGTTGTGGCATTTGGGTTTCTGGTCCAACGGATGTTGGTGCACCTGAGTCTTGGAGCTGGGGTTATAGAAGTATGACTACAATCAAAGGCTTATTTACAGCTGGCGATGGTGTTGGTGCTTCGGGTCATAAATTCTCATCTGGTTCACATGCAGAAGGTCGTATTTGTGCTCGTTCTATGGTTAAGTACGTTATGGATAATAAAGATCTAGCTCCTGAATTCGATACTCCAGTATCTGAATTAGTTGAAGAAATTTATACTCCAGTAAGAACTTTCCTTGAGCATAAAGATTACTCTACTGCGATAGATGTTAATCCTAACTATATTACTCCAAGAATGTTGCAGTTTAGATTGCAAAAAATTATGGATGAATATGTAGCTGGTGTTGCAACGTTGTATCAAACTAACGAAAAGATGTTAGAAGTTGCTGAGCATAAATTGGGTATGTTGAAAGAAGATGCTAAGAAAATGCGTGCTAAAGATTTGCATGAATTATTAAGAGCATGGGAAAACTATCATCGTATTTTAACTGCTGAAGCGCATATGAAGCACATTCAATTCCGTGAAGAATCTAGATATCCTGGTTTCTATTACAGAATGGATAAAAACTTCGTAGATGAAGAAAACTGGAAATGTTTCGTTAACTCTACTTACGATAAAAAGACTCAAGAGTGGAAATGCTTTAAAGTTGAGCACGTAGATATTGTTGATAAAACACAGCTAATGAAGAAGTAATCATTTGATTGCTTTTGAAAAGTAGTGAAAAAGTCCGAATATTTATATTCGGACTTTTTTTTGTTTTAAAATAAACTGAAATTCTTTTATATTCAATGGTTTATGTTTGTTGAATATTCTGTATCAATTCTCTCTTAAGTATTCTAAAATACATCTTTCTTATAAAATATGAGATCCTTCAATGATTGAGCCGAAAAAACTGAATATTCCCCATGAAAGCCCTTTAGTTCCTGAAAAACTATCTTTAACGGATAAGTTTCAATTCAAATGTCATAAAGGCATTGCCTGTTTTAATAAATGTTGTCATGGCATTGATATCATATTGACTCCTTACGATATTATTCGCTTAAAAAATCATTTCAAAATTGATTCAAATGAATTCTTGGCAAAATATACAGTGCCCTTTGAAATGGACGGGCATGGAATGCCTGGAGTGAAATTTAAAGAAAAAAAAGATGAAAAGGCATGTCAGTTTCTTACAGATGAAGGTTGTTCTGTCTATGAAAATCGTCCCGTAGCATGTCGCTATTATGCGTTGGGTTTAATGTCAATGCGTGCGGTAAATTCTCCGACAGATGAAGATCACTATTTTATTGTCAAGGAAGATCATTGTTTGGGTCATCAGGAAGACACGGTACAAACCATTGGTGAATATAGGACTGACCAAGGTGTTGATGAATATGATGAAATAAATCGTGAATGGCGTCAGATTATTTTAAAGAAACGCTCAAGTGGTCCAGCAGTTGGTCAGCCATCAAAAAGAAGTTTTCAGATGTATTTTATGGCATCGTATAATATTGACTATTTTAAAAACTTTGTATTAAGTGATGGTTTTAAAAAGATTTATAAGATGGATGATTCTTTTTACCAGCAAATGGAAAAGGATGAATTGGCATTGTTTAAATTTGCTTTTAAGTTTTTAAAGCAGGTCTTGTTTGGCGAGGTCACGATTCCGCTTCATGCTAATGCAATAGAAGAGCGAATGAAGCATAAGCCGAAAGTAATGAGTAATGATAAGTCTGCAGTGGATTACGATGCAACACTGATTGATTGATTATGTTCCTGTTTTTCTAATAACATTAGGTGGTTGGCTGATAATTCCAGCCATCTGATAAAGTTTTTTCTTATCATAAATAGAAACCATTTTTCGTTTTACAGATAGTATCTTGTTATCGCTGAGTCTTGTAATAATGCGGCTAACTGTTTCAACTGCTAGGCCTAAATAGTTAGCAATGTCTGAGCGAGACATACTTAAGTTAAAGGTATTTGCGGAAAAGTTTCGGCATTCAAAGCGTAGCGATAAAGAAAGCAGGAAAGCCGCTAAGCGCTGTTCAGCTGTTTTTCGACCTAACAATGATGCCAGTGTTTGTTCGTGTTTGATTTCATTGCTTAAGACTTTGAACATTTGGTGTTGTAATTTAGGAATTTCAACAGACAGAGATTCTAATTGTTTGAATGGTATCTCGCAGACACTTGTCGTTTCAAGGGCAACAGCATCAACCGAGTGACAATTATTTGCAATTCCCTCTAAGCCAGCAATTTCTCCCGATAATAAAAATCCATTGATTTGTATTTTTCCATCATTTTGCATAGAATATGTTTTTATTGAACCAGAGTGAATGGCATAAACAGAGTGTAAAATATCGCCATTTCTAAATAAATAATCTCCACGTTGGTACGGTTTTTTTCTGCTGATAATCTTATCCAGTTTTGACATTTGGTTTTTATTTAATCCATCAGGCAAGCAGAGTCTGCCAAGGCGGCATTTATCACATGAAATAGAAGTATTTAAGGTTTTTTTGAAATTATATTCTTTGATAAATGTCATATTACTTCTCTTGAAGGTTGTTCAATGATAAATGTATTATACCTGATTTATATTAGGATTATACCAATAAACAGTGAGACTAAAAAATGATTAATCAAAATGTTTCAGAATTTGATTCAGAACTTATCAAAAAATATGATGTGAGTGGCCCCCGTTATACATCATATCCTACGGCTAAAGAATTTCGTGCTGATTTTAGTGAAAAAGATTATAAACACTACCTTTTACAGAGTAATCAGGATGCTAAAAACCTGTCTCTTTATTTTCATTTACCCTTTTGTGACACCATTTGTTTTTTCTGTGCGTGTAATAAAATTGCCACAAAAGATAGAACAAAGGTTTCCCCTTATTTATCAAGGTTATTGGCTGAAATTGAATTACAAAGTGCTTTAATTGACTCTGATAGAAAGGTTGAGCAATTACATTGGGGTGGTGGAACACCTACTTTCTTTTCACATGAAGAAATGCGCTCTTTAATGGCAAAAACCAAACAATGTTTTAACTTTTTAGATAATGATGAGGGTGAGTATTCGATTGAAATTGATCCTCGTGAAGCCAATGCAGAAACTATTCATGTGCTTCGAGAAATAGGCTTTAATCGTATTAGCATGGGGGTGCAGGATTTTAACGAAAAAGTACAAAAAGCAGTTAACAGGCACCAATCAATTGCTGAAACAGAAAATATTATTAAAGCGTCTCGTGAGGCTAATTTTAAATCAGTTAGCCTGGATTTGATTTATGGTTTACCTTTTCAAACGGCGGATGGTTTTCATGATACGCTTAAAAAAATTATCAATTTAGATCCTGATAGAATCTCACTGTTTAATTATGCTCACCTGCCAAAGCTTTTTAAGCCTCAGCGGCGAATTAATGAAACAGATTTACCGTCGCTTTCTGAAAAACTTGCAATACTGCAAAATAGTGTTGAATATTTAAATGAACATGGCTATGTTTTTATAGGGATGGATCATTTTGCCAAAGAGCATGATGAGATGGTGTTGGCACAACAAAAAGGTTTGTTGCATCGTAATTTTCAAGGCTATTCGACTCATGCTGATTGTGACATGATTTCAATGGGGGTGACTTCAATTGGTAAAATAGGGCCAATTTATAGTCAAAACGAACACTTGATGGATGACTATATTCGTAAGATTGATGATGGACAGTTGGCAATAAAAAAAGGATTGATTTTGACTCAGGATGACCTTTTACGTCGAGATGTTATTCATCAGTTGATGTGTCATTTTTCTATTGATTTTTCAGTGATAGAAAAAAAATATAAAATTGATTTCAAACAATATTTTAGTCAAGCACTAGAGTCTTTTTTGCCGATGATTGATGATGACTTACTTAGTATTAATTCAAGTTGTATTGAGATTTCACCCAAAGGTCGTTTTTTAATCAGAAATATTGTCATGAATTTTGATAAGTATATGAAGCAAGCCCCAGAAGGTACATTTTCTAAAGCAATTTAGCGTGAATGAATAATGGAAAAAAAATTTAATATTATATTTTCAGGCCAGATAATCAAAAATGCTGAGTTATCAAAAGTTATCTATAATTTAGCAAAGCTTTTTAAAACAGACTCTTCAAAAATTAAGCCGATGTTTTCAGGCAAAACTATTTCATTGAAAAAGAACCTGAGTGAGCAAGTTGCAAAGCAATATAAGCAGGCATTAAACAAAGCTGGAGCAGTTGTTTATATTCAAGCGCAGGCATCAATTAATGAATCTAATGAAGAAAATCAACAAGTACAGCAAAAACCTTTGCCAACTACTGAAAATTTTAATTTACTGCCAGCAGGAACAAAAATATTAGATAAGCTTGTTAGAGAAAAAGCACTTGTTATTGATTCAAGTGAACTATCAGTTAATTCAACAAACTCAGATTTTGATGATTGCAAAGAAAGTGTTGAAGCTTTCAGTACAGATATTTCAGGCTTGGATATGTGTGAGGCGGGTGATGAATTAACGGATGAAGATGATGAAATTGTTGTTCCTGAGATTTATGATTTTGATAAATTAAGTATTGCAGAAACAGGTGAAAAAATTTTAGAAGCAAAAAAAGAAAAACAACTGGAGGTTGATATTAGCCATTTGGACGTTGAAAAAGTTAATCCTTTTTCTTAAATGTAGTTATTCTTCAGTCATCTCTCACAATATTTTATCTTTAAATTCACATAAATCTTCGATTAAACATACGCTACATTTGGGTTTTCTAGCGATACAAGTATATCGACCATGTAAAATTAACCAATGATGTGCATCTAATTTAAAGTCTCGAGGAACAAATTTTAATAGTTTTGTTTCAACTTCATCAACATTTTTGCCTGCTGCTATTTTGGTTCTATTGGATACTCGGAATATATGAGTATCAACAGCAATCGTTGGATGGTTGAAGGCCGTATTAAGAATAACGTTCGCTGTTTTTCTGCCAACACCTGGTAAAGCTTCTAAGTCTTTTCGATTGTCAGGTACTTCACCTTGGTGTTTCTCCAGTAATAATTCACAGGCTCTGATGATGTGTTTGGCTTTGCTGTTATATAAGCCAATTGTTTTGATGTGTTTTTTTAAACCCTCTTCTCCTAGGTCAAAAATTTGTTGAGGTGTGTTGGCAATGGGGAAAAGTATCTTTGTGGCTTTATTAACGCTGATATCTGTTGCTTGAGCAGATAATGTGACAGCAACCAATAACTCAAAAGAACTGTTGTAACTTAATTCGGTCGTTGGTTTTGGCGTGGCCTGTTGTAAGCGGTTAAATATTTCCCTTCTTTTTTTAGCATTCATTGTTATTTGATATGGGATTGATGATTATCAATAATATTTTTAATGGCAATAATAAATGCTAGTCCAAAAAATGCACCAGGAGGGAGGATCGCCAATAAAAATCCTGAGTAATTATCAAACACAGTTAGCGTTATCCAGTCAGCCCCATTGCCAAACATCAAATCTGCCTGAGAAAATAACGTACCTTTACCAAGTATTTCTCGCATTGAGCCAAGCAAAACAAGAATAATGGTAAATCCAAGTCCCATCATTAATCCATCCCAAAAAGCCAAAAATACTCCTTGGCGAGAAGCAAATGCTTCTGCTCTACCGATGATGACGCAGTTGGTGACAATTAAGGGAATAAAGATGCCAAGAATTAAGTAGAGTTCATGAAACCAGGCGTTCATGGTTAGCTCAATGATGGTGACAATAGAAGCAATGATTAGCATAAAGACAGGTAAGCGGATCTCTTGGCGCAGTAAGTTCCTGATGAGTGATACCAGTGTGCCAGATAATATCAGTGTTATTGTGGTTGCAATACCAAGGCCTAGTCCATTGATTGCCGTTGATGTCACGGCCAATAGTGGGCATAAACCCAATAATTGGACTAATGCAGAATTATTAGTCCAAAGCCCGTTCAGCGTTATTTTCTTTAAGTTTTCGATATGCATTTCTTTTTCTAGATATCAAAAATGATAAAATAGATTGGCAAAGAGTCCATCAATTGAAATATTGGAGCTAATCTGTTTGATGTCATCTAGTTTTAAAGTTTGTTTTCTGTAGCCAATACCTGCACCGAGTCCCAGATCAGTTTCATAGGTTATACTGACTTCATAGTCAGATAACTCATGATCACCAAAGGAAAGTAGTGATGCTTTGCCACTGGCAGAAAAACCAGAAAATGGTAAGTCAAATTTAGCTTTTGCATAAGCCATTGGGATTGGAGCAGTGAAATTCTGACTTTCAGTGATTGTGCTACTGGTAATTGTAACGCTACCATCAATGTATTTTACACTCACACCAAGATCAAGGTTGACCCAATTGTCCAGAATTTCGTAGTAAATTATTGCGTCATACTGGTTCAATGTTAAAGTGTCACTGATGTTGCCAGTAAATGTAGTATCACCAAATTGAGCATTAACAGTTCCATTTCCCGTTAGATCAATGGTTGAGTATCTGACTTCCACATTTGGTACGAGTGGTACAGGATGTTCTACACTAACCCAGGCAAAGCCCTGTGCTTCACCAGATAAACCCAGGTTGTCTTCTAAATTAACATCATTGATATTGCTGCCATTATTCCTAATTGTTCCAGAAGGTGAATGATTCCATATGCCTCCGCCAATGGTGAAACCAATAAAATCAGCTGAAGCGGATGAAATGTGTAAAATAGATAGTAAAAAGATTGCGGGTAATTGTTTCATGTGAAATTGACCTAAATATTAATTAAAAATTGAATCGTCCCTCAGTTGTTGGAGTTATTATAGAGGTCAATTCGTGAATAATATAGTTAATTGGTTTGTATGTGTATTAATAAAATTAATGCGCATATAAAAAATTACTGAATATTTTTTATTGAAAGTTTTATTTATATGATGATAAGATTAATCACATGAGGAGATATAAAGGCAAATAAATTGCTAATAATAAAAAACCTCAAATTACTTAAATAACCATCAAAGCGAGGAAGTTTATGAAAATATGTTCACATGTACGTGGTTTGTGTTTAAGAAGTCCTGTTACATCTCATGTTATTAGCGCAACAGGTGTTGCATTAATGATCGGTTCTATTTGGGTTGCGACTCAATATCAAGGGGCGATACATGCTTGGGTTGCACAAAACTTCCTGTTACATGGGTTTATTTTTGGCGTTGCGCTGGTTGCCGATATTGTATTGACATCTGCTTTTATCTGTTTAGGTTTTTCTGACTGTTCTAAAGACCAGTCAACCGTTCATCAATCATATCATGGTGGACGCTCTAGAGTTTTTCCAGAAAACTGGTCAGGTGCGTTAGGAAAAAATCCTCGTAGAACTTCATAAATAGCATCATAGCTGTATAAAAAGCCACTGTCTTGTTATAAGACAGTGGCTTTTTTCGTTCTAAAGACTATAAATATATATTATATTTATGAACTTTGGAGTGTGAACAAATGAATGCAAGTATCGATACAGGAATGCGAATACCTGTTTTTATTAATAATAGAAATCGTGTGACTACCTTAAAGTTGCAATTACAATGGCTTGAAACTCATGCCGATCAATTTAAAATTATTATTCTTGATAATGATTCCTCTTTTCCTGCCTTATTGACTTTTTATAAAACTTTATCGAAAGATATTGATCTGATTAAACTGAATCGAAATATCGGTCCTTTTGCTGCATGGGTTGGTGGTTATGTCGATCAGTATAAAAATAATGAAGGTTATTATGTCGTCACAGATTCTGATGTTGTAGCCGATCCTTCGTGCCCACCTGATTTTATTGAGACGTTTAAAATGATCATCAACAGCAATGCTCAGTTGAATAAGGTTGGCTTTTCTCTGGATATTTTTAATATACCTGACGAACAACCTGAAAAATGGCGAATTATTACTTCCCAATTAGGCGCATGGTCAAATAATATTGGTCACAATTGTTTCTTAACTAACATAGATACCACATTTGCATTGTATAAAAAGGGGCTTTCGATACCTTATTTTTATAACGTAAAAAGTCAGGATATTGATGCATTTCATCGACCCGAAGGTTTTTTACGAGGAGTAAGGACAGGATACCCTTATCTTGCCAAACATTTACCATGGGACCCTAATTGTTCACACATTGAGGGGGAAGAAGAGTATTATAAAACTCATGTGGCTAAATGGGGATTTGATAATCATTCAAGAAAAGTATTTGATTTAAATGCCTAATCAAACATGTTAGCTATTATTCCCAAACCAGCAAAACTAACTTTATTATCAGGTTGTTTTACATTAAATAAACAAACTTATCTTAAAGTTGACCCATCTAATGCAGAGCTCATTCAATTAACAAATTTTCTGAATTTAACCTTTTCAAATGCCTTGGGTTATCAGCTCAATTTAAATAATGTGTCTTCGTTATCAAAAAAAAACAATATTATCCAATTTGTTTTGGAGGAATCATCTGAGTTGCAAGGAGATGAAAGTTATTATTTAGAAATAAAACCTGAAGCCATTCTTGTTAAAGCAAGAAAAATTAATGGATTATTTTATGGGTTGATGACGCTTCGGCAATTATTACCTGTAGAAATTGAATCTAAAAAAATAATCGCAAATATTGAATGGAAAATACCTTGTCTTCAATGTGAAGATAAACCACGATTTAGTTGGCGAGGTATGCATTTGGATGTTTCTCGGCATTTTTTTTCAGTTGATTTCATTAAAAAATATCTTGATTTGTTGGCAATGTATAAATTTAATGTTTTTCATTGGCATCTGGTTGATGATGGAGGCTGGCGAATTGAAATTGAGAAATATCCATTGCTGACTGATCTGACTGCCTATCGTTTAGATAATATGGAGGTTTGGCATCCCAGGCATTTGAGTTTTCAACAAAAAGATTGTGCTCAAGCATTGCATGGAGGTTTTTACACCAAACAACAAATAGTTGAAATAATTGATTATGCAAAAGCAAGGCATATTCGTGTTATTCCTGAAATAGAAATGCCTGGCCATTCTCAAGCTGCTTTATTTGCCTATCCTCAATATCAATGTGCAGGTGCAGCACAATCCTTAACAGAGCCTTATTTATATAATCATCAAAATGTTTATTGTCTGGGAAAAAAAGAGACTTATCATTTTCTAAAAAATATTTTAGATGAGGTATTTGAATTATTTCCCGAATCCATTGTACATATTGGTGCAGATGAGGTGGATCAACGGTTCTGGAATAATTGTCCCGATTGTGCCAATTTTATGAAGCAACACCAATTAAGAAATGGGGATGATTTGCAAAGCCAATTTGTTCATGAAATGGATGCTTTTTTAAGTCAAAATAACAAAACACTGATGGCATGGGATGATATTTTGTTGGGTGGTCATGATAGTCCAACAAATGCCACGATTATGTCATGGAGAGGAGAGCAATGGGCGGCTAAGGCCGCCAAATCTAAAAATTACACGGTAACGTGTCCTGCATGGCAGTGTTATTTTGATTATTCATATCGAGCGGTTCCTTTGGAAAATGTTTATAACTATGATCCTGTTCCTGCTGAATTAAATGAAGCGGAGGCAAAATATATTTTGGGAGTGCAAGGTAATGTCTGGACGGAATTTATGACGAGTGAATCACAAGTTGAATACATGGCGTTACCCAGAATGTTGGCAGTGTCAGAAGTGGTTTGGACTCAAGTTGAAAATAAAAACTTAGATGACTTTATGCAACGTTTGACCATTTCCTCAACACGGCTGACATTGGCAGAGTATTGTTATTGTCCTCTTGAATTAATCAGTGAGAAAAACTTAACCGCATAATTATTTTTAATCATAACCTAGTGTTATTTAAATGTGTTGCATAAAATTGATGTTATGTAGACAAAAATAATAAAGGGGTCAATGATGGATAACCATAATATTGCAACAGCAAATAAAGTATATGAAGCTTGTAACGTCCTGTCTGAAGAAAAAAATAACTGGAGTCGATATGATGTAAGAGATTATGTTGGCGGTGGTTCTATAGAAATTATCGATCTCCTCATTAATTCCTGGCGTAAAATACAACCCCTCAAAGAGAAAGCTCCAACCACTTCAGATGAATTTTTAGTCAATATCGTGAAAGGTATTGAAGAAAAATACAATAAACTTTCTAAAGAAATGAACGATTCTGTTAATAGCCATAAGATTATTTTTGAAGAAACAACGGCTCAATATTCCACTCAGTTGGAATCAATCAAAACAGAAAGCCAGAATAAAGAAAATAAGCTGATTTCATTAACTAGGAATTATCAAGAAATTGACTCTAAATTTTCACAGCAGTCAAATGAACTGGCTGAAAAGAATCAAAAAATTGATGAGATAAGTGAAGAAAATAAAAAACTTAAAAGTCAATTAACAAAATTGATGGAAGAAAGAACCATTGCTCGTAATAATTATAAACATGAAATTGAGCAATTACAGCAACAGCAATTACAGCAGGCACAAGTCATTTATGACAAACATCAAGTGGCTTTGAAATCACAGAAAATAAAAATGTCAGACTTACACTGTCAGACAACACAGCGACTCAAAAAACAAGTATCTTATTTGGTTACAGAACAAGTTGCACTAGAAAAAAATCATCGAATAGATAAACAAAAACTATGCGAACAGCAGGAGTCATTAATTCAGCATTTGAATTCAAAACATGAAAAAGAAATAAACAATCAAAAAGAAGAATTAGACAATCAAAGAGAAGATTCTGAAAAGCGCATGATGGTGATGTTAGATCAAGAACGTGAAGAAAATCAGTCAATGTCTGAAATGTATCAAGCAGATAATGACAAACAACAAGAGGAAAATCTGTCTTTACAACAGTTATTGACCGCAAATAATAAAAAAATGGATATTTTACAGAAGCAAATGAATAAGCATAAAAATCTATTTTTAGACGAGCAAAAACAAAAAAATGAACTGATGAATGAATTGACTCAAATCAAAACAGAACTTTCTTCTGCAGAAATGGGATTACAATCCTTACTGAGTAAAGAAATGATTTTGGGTGAATTGAAAGAATCTATGCACCAATTAAGAGCTGATCTGGCAGAAGCCTCTTAATAATTATGGTCACAGGGACAATTCAAAATTAACCTTTATATTTTTGATTTTTTGTCAGCAGGCCACGTTACTCAAACAGTTGTATCATTCGACTATGCATCTGTTTTTGAGCCTTGCCTGCGAACAAAATGTCTTCGAAAATTGTAAAAGTTAATTTTGAGTCATCTAAGGTAACGCGCAATAAATAAACATCCAACTTACTTGTTTTTTTGTCCACCTTTTTTGCGCTTCAAAGGTGAACAAAAATCCTGCGCAATTTGGACATTTATTTATTTCACTTTCCCTAAGTTGAATAAAATATCTTATCTAAATACTATTTATGATGGGCATACCTTCTTCGTTCTACTTTTTGGTTTGGCGAAAATATTGGAAAAACAATAATAAAAATAGAGAAATATAATGCAAAATCCAACCCACAAAGAAGACAATGAACACATCGAAACAAAAACCACCACGTGTTATATGTGTGCCTGTCGATGTGGTATTCGGGTTACTTTAAAAAATGGTGAAGTCAAATATATTCAGGGTAATCCTGAACACCCCTTAAACAAAGGTGTGATGTGTGCAAAAGGGGCTTCGGGTATTATGAAGCAATATTCACCTGCACGTCTGAATAAACCCTTATTGCGTAAAAAAGGTGCTGAAAGAGGTCTCAATGAATTTGAAGAAATCAGTTGGGAAAAAGCTTTTGAAATAATGGAAGCTCGGCTTGCAAAAATACGTGAAACCGATCCTAAAAAGTTTGCATTATTTACGGGGCGAGACCAAATGCAAGCATTAACAGGGTTATTTGCCAAACAATTTGGCACCCCCAATTATGCCGCACATGGTGGCTTTTGTTCGGTCAACATGGCTGCTGGAATGATCTATACCATTGGTGGTTCATTTTGGGAGTTTGGTGGGCCTGACCTTGAAAGAGCTCGTTTGTTTATCATGTTCGGCACTGCAGAAGACCATCATTCCAATCCTTTAAAAATAGCCTTGTCAAAATATAAACGATCAGGTGGTCGCTTTATTTCTATTAATCCAGTTAGAACGGGTTATTCGGCCGTTGCTGATGAATGGGTGCCTATCAAACCAGGTACTGATGGTGCTTTATTATTGGCGCTTATTCACGAAATTATTGAGTTGGGTTTATACGACCGTGATTTTTTAGTGCAATACACCAATGCGGCTGAATTGGTTGATACGGATGCTGAAAGTGATCAAGACGGATTATTTGTTCGACGTGAAGAAGAAGCCCAAGAAGGCAAATGCTTTGATCCTCAAGATAAATTGTGGTGGGATCGACAAACCAACAAAGCCGTTAAAACCCATACTGAGAATATTGACCCCTTTCTTTTGGGTGAATTCACCATGGAAGATGGCAAAACAGTTAAGCCAAGTTTTCAATTACTGGTTGATCGGGTTAAAGAATATACCCCTGAATGGGCAGAAAGTATCACGGGAATACCTGCGGATACCATCAAAAGACTGGCTCATGAAATGGGTATTACTGCCCGAGATTATCAAATAGAATTGCCAATTGAGTGGACAGATACTTGGGGAAAAGACCATGAAACGGTGACAGGAAATCCTGTTGCATTTCATGCGATGCGTGGTTTAGCCGCACACTCCAACGGCTTTCATACCATCAGGTCGCTCTCTATTTTAATGACATTATTAGGAACAATTGATAAGCCTGGTGGTTTTCGTCATAAAGCCCCTTTTCCTCGCCCCATTCCACCTTGTGCAAAAACACCCAAAGGTCCTGAAGGTGTTCAACCTAATACACCATTGGCAGGAATGGCATTGGGGTGGCCTGCGGATCCAGATGATTTATTTGTCGATGATGATGGGCAGCCCGTTAGATTGGATAAAGCTTTTTCATGGGAACATCCATTGTCTGTGCATGGCTTAATGCACAATGCCATCACCAATGCCTGGCGAGGTGACCCCTATAAAATAGATACCATGTTAATTTTCATGGCAAATATGGCATGGAACTCCTCAATGAATACCACAGAAGTTCGCGAGATGCTGAATGACAAAGATGAAAATGGAGAATTTAAAATTCCTTTTCTGATCGTTTGTGATGCTTTTCAATCTGAGATGGTGGCCTATGCTGATTTGGTCTTACCTGATACCACTTATCTTGAGCGTCATGATGTTATGTCAATGCTGGATCGTCCAATTTCAGAATTTGAAGGTCCTGTTGACTCCGTTAGAATTCCCGTTTTACCTCCATCAGGAGAATGCAAACCATTTCAGGAAGTGGTGATAGAACTAGGCAGTCGATTAAAACTACCTGCCTTTGTTGATAAAGAGGGTAAGCGTAAATATCGAGATTATCCAGATTTTATTACCAACCATGAAACAGAGCCAGGCTCAGGTATTGGTTTTCTGGCGGGTTGGCGAGGTAAAAGTGGTGAAAAATTCATGACGGGTGAACCTAATCCGCAACAGTGGGAGATGTACGAAAAAAATAATTGTGTCTATCACTATGAATTGCCTCGTTCGTATCAATACATGCGTAATTTCAATCAAGGTTATTTGAAATGGGCAAGACGACATCGTTTAACTCGCTTTGTTGAACCGATTACCATCCATTTGTATTCTGAAGTTTTGCAAAAATTTAAATTGGCTGCGCAAGGCAAATATGGGGAAAGACGACCCCCTGAACATTTACGGGAAAGAGTCGAGACATACTTTGATCCATTGCCATTTTATTATACTCCGTTGGAAACTCAGTTGACGGATACTCAAAAGTATCCACTCAATGCACTGACGCAAAGACCCATGGCAATGTATCATTCGTGGGATTCACAAAATGCTTGGTTGCGACAAATTCACAGTCATAATTATTTGTATGTTAATCGTAAAACCGCTCTGGAAAATGGCATTGCCAATGACGACTGGATTTGGGTTGAGTCAATGCATGGCAAGGTTCGTTGTATGTGTCGGCACAGTGAAGCAGTAGAGCCTGGGACCGTTTGGACTTGGAATGCCATTGGTAAGGCCCGTGGTTCATGGGGCTTGTCGGAACAGAGTAATGAATCACAAAAAGGTTTTTTATTGAATCATTTAATTTCAGAAGAATTGCCTGGAGACGAGCATTTGTCAAATTCTGACCCAGTTACGGGGCAAGCGGGTTGGTATGATGTTCGAGTAAGAATCTACAAAGCAGAAGCTGACGAACCTGAGCAAACATCACCTCAGTTTGATTTTCCTAAGAAGATTAAAGGTTTGGGAAAAGTCAGTCAATGGTTGACTTATGTGGCAGGAAAAGGAGGCAAATCATGAGTCAGCTTGCATTGGTTATTGATTTAAATGTTTGTGTCGGCTGTCATGCATGTGTGACCAGCTGTAAAGAATGGAATACTTCGGGACTTGCAGGTTATTTATCTGATAAAAGACCTTATGACAAAGACCCGACAGGTACATTTTTTAATCGTGTACAAAGTTTTGAAATTGGACAGTTTCCAAAAACCGAAATGGTTCATTTCCCTAAATCTTGTTTGCATTGTGAAGAACCACCTTGTGTGCCTGTTTGTCCTACTGGCGCCAGTTATAAGCGAGAAGAGGACGGTATTGTTCTGGTTGATTATGATAAATGTATCGGTTGTAAATATTGCTCTTGGGCTTGTCCTTATGGTGCTCGTGAATTAGACGAACATCAAAAAGTGATGAAGAAATGTACTCTGTGTGTTGATCGAATTTATGACCAAAGTATTGTTGAAGATGAAAGAAAACCTTCTTGTGTTTTATCCTGTCCAACCAGTGCCAGATTATTCGGTGATGTGCATGACCCTGACTCAGATGTTTCAGAAAAAATTCGTGAACAAGGTGGCTATCAGTTAATGCCTGAATGGGGAACTAAGCCCGCCAATCATTATTTACCCAGAAGAAAAACATCATTAACCATTCATCATGATGAGCTGGTTAGAGCAGATAATCCACTGAAAAAAGAAGAGCAATTACCTCAACCAGATTTTGATGATCCATCATTAGATGATGTAACAAGTTGGTAAAAATAACTGTTCACACCATTCATTTTTTGCTTTTATTTTGGCATTATTTTTGTACTCAAATGGCCACATATAACATATGCCCCATTCTCCGTGCGAAAATGCCTTGAACTGAAGCAAAATCTAAAAGATGTAAACCGTTGTTGTTGTATTTTAAAAAAGAATTATAAAAATAAGGAAAAAATATGCATCCCGCATTCTCTGTTATTTTTTTGACCACTTTAATTGGTTTGGGGCAAGGACTTTTTTTAGCACTCTATACCGAGCAGGTTTATTCAATACTTAAAGTTTTGCAAACACAGGTCTATATTGAATATTTTAGCAAAGCAAGTATGGTTTCATTGGGATTGTTGGTATTGGGGTTGATTGCCTCATTTTTTCATTTGGGGCATCCCGAGAGAGCTTGGCGGTCTGCCACTCAATGGCGAACTTCATGGTTATCCCGTGAAGTCATTGTGTTGCCCATCAGTATGTTCTTTATTTTTGTGTATGGTTGTATTTACCATTTTGATTTAAATGCGACATTATTTAATGTGGGTGAAATACCCATCAATATTTCCCTTATTGTGGGATTTATTGCCACTTTAATGACTTTTTCTCTCTATGTTTCTACTGGAATGATTTATGCTTCGATCAGATTTCTGCAAGAATGGCATTCGCCCTTAACTGTAATTAATTATACCTTAATTGGTGTTGCATCAGGCTTTACATTAGCGGCTGCCATCGCCTCAGAATTTGCTCCAGGATTATTGAATTTTTACACAGGTTGGTCCATCGCTTTGATTATTATCGCATTTATTTTTCGATTATTTTCATTGCTTAGAAACAAAAACTTACGACCTAAATCAACGGTGCAGACGGCCATCGGTATTCGGCATAGCCAAATAAAACAAATCAGTCAGGGATCAATGGGTGGGTCATTCAACACCAGAGAATATTTTCACGGTAAAAAAGAGAGTTTTGTACACTCGGTCAAATGGATTTTTATTGTAATGGGCTTTATTTTGCCTTTGTTGCTGTTAATTTCCAATTTCTATTTTAATGATCAAAATATTTTATTGGCAGCCGTGTTGATTCAATATATTGGTTTGTTGTTTGAGCGTTGGTACTTTTTTGCAGACGCCAATCACCCGCAAAATATTTATTATCAGATGATTTCATGAAAATGGGGAAGATGAATTAATCTGTCATGCTTATAACTTGCTCTAATAAAGCGCTGACATCAGGAGGTGTCACATGATGCCAGAATTTTCCGCCGACCAAGCGGACATTAACGCCTTCTTCACAATGACCGAAGCAAGTAATACGTTCAACGGAAATGCTAAGATTTTGTCGGTGAATTTCTTTTTCTAATGCTTCTGCAATTGCAACGCTACCACGACTGTGACAAGAGGCTTTAGATAGGCGTTGATGAG
>JABHHM010000046.1 GCA_018671575.1 Methylococcales bacterium
CGCAAGGGCATAAGTTTCGTTTGAGTAGTCGAGCTACTCAACTCAGCTTTATATTTTTGGCAAATAATTCATCGGATTGACTGGCTTGCCATTTTTTCTGATTTCAAAATGCAATACCGCCTTTTTATATTTATATCCCATGGTTGCAATTTGCTGTCCTTTCTTAACACCCTCTCCTTCTTTGACTAAGAGTTTTTTATTGTAAGCATAAGCACTTAAATAGTTACGATTGTGTTTAATAATGATCAATTTTCCATACCCTATTAAACCACTCCCACTATATACAACCTTTCCTGACGCACTTGCAATAATGGATTGCCCTAATTTTCCTACTATATTCACCCCCTTTTTACTAACGTTATTCCTCTTTATGCTATGTGCTTGTACTTTTTTTACAGGCCAACCCCATAGACTTTTGGTTTTTTTACTTGTATTTATTGGCTTGATATTTTTAGTTTTTTTAATCCAACTTAAGGGCTTTGCTTTTTTATAATGTTTAATCGTTTTATCTTGTTGACGACTGGCCATTAACAATATTTTTTGATTCGCAAAAATCGTGTATTTTGAGTCAATTTTATTGATTTTTTTTAATTCATTAACATCTTTTCCAAAATTCCAGGCAATGGAATAGAGTGTATCGCCATTCTTTACAACATAATATCGTGGCAGTTTTTTTTGACTAACCTTTTTTGAGATTTTCTTAACAGTTTTTTGCTGACTTTTTTGACTGATTTTTTTAGGAAGATGATAACCACGATCGAATACCGCACCATACTTAACTTGATTACAAGCACTCAGACTACAAACAACGATTAACAATAAAAAATATTTCGACAAAATAGTAAAATTGTTTAACTTAAATAAATCAGTTGAATCGTAACGAGAGTATTCAAGAGGAAGAATACTCAAGGCTTTTCGAATTATTTTGACAACCCTTGTAGTCACTCTACAGGTGAGTCGAAATAATTTAAAAATTTTTGAAGATTCAACATCTTGAGCACTCGCAGTCAATTCACCCGATTTATTTAGATTTAAAAGTTGCTTTAAATTATTGACTGAAAAACCATTATTACAGAGTAAAAACTTGCTACAAACGACTACAAATATTGGTGTTTTATTTCGACAATATAGGTCTGAACAAAGATTAATGCATTGATTTAGTTTAAAATTGATCATTGCAAATGACAGCTTTATTATTATTTTATTTTGCTTTTGAGATCAGCGATTCAGCATAATTTCAAATAAGCATTTTTTTTGATAATACGCTTTAAATTGATATAAACAATAGTTTTTATAATTATTATAATGACGTGAAGAATCAAGGCTATTAGAATGTTTTTACAAAATAGATAATAATAAAAATAACAATAACACCCCAACCAATTCTATCGATGTAAACTTTGAGCAAATCATTCATTCGATCACCGCCCAAAAACATCAGACCTGCTACTAAGAAAAAACGGCAACCACGCCCGATCACTGATGCAACAACAAAAGGGATAAACATCATGGATAAAGCGCCTGCAGTAATGGTAAATATTTTATACGGTATGGGTGAAAAACCAGCCAATAATATTGCCCAAAATCCCCATTGCTCAAACCATTTAACCGAGGTTAAATAACCTTGCCAATAATGAGATTCTTGAATATAGGGCTGAATAATATCAAACGAAAAAAAGCCAATACTGTAACCTAACATGCCACCAATCACGGAACAAATTGTCGTTACCAATGCGTAATACCAAGCCTTTTGAGGCGTTGAAATACACATTGGAGCCAACATGACATCGGGAGGAATGGGGAAAAAAGAAGATTCGGCAAAACTTAAGCCACCTAAAAACCAAACTGATTTTGGATGTTTAGACCACTGTAGCATTTTTTCATACAAAGCCTTAAACACTACATACAATCCTCTAGCAATGGCACAAAACTTACTCTATCCAATACCTGTTTTTCAAAACCCGTAGATGTTTTGACAATCAACATTAAAGCCTGACTCCCACCTAAACCAACAGGAATAACCATTCTTCCTCCTACTTTTAATTGATCCAATAGCATTTTAGGCAAAGCATTGGGTGCCGCTGTGACCATAATGGCATCAAACGGAGATTTATATTCCCAACCCAGCGAACCATCAGAATGCTGAGTGACAATATTTTTAATGCCCAGTGCTTTAAATTTTTGCTTGGCTTGTTGCTGTAAAACATTGATTCGTTCAATACTATAAACCCAAGTTGTTATTTGGGATAATATTGCTGCCTGATAGCCTGAACCCGTTCCAATTTCCAGCACTTTTTTAAAGGGTAGCTTGCTATTACCAATAAGCAGTTCTGTCATTCTTGCAACAATATAAGGCTGCGAAATGGTTTGACTATAACCGATGGGTAAAGCAGTATCTTCATAAGCTCGACTGGCCAACGCCTCATCCACAAAAATGTGTCGGGGAATCCCTCTAATGGCATCTAACACCACTGTATTTTGCACGCCTTGCTCTTTAATTCGTTTAATCAATCGGTCACGGGTTCTATCTGACGTCATACCAATCCCGCGATAATAATCTTTCATAATGTTAGAGTCCCAAACAATTTTGTAAACTCTGCATTGCAGAATAATTCGTCAAATCTATGTGCAAAGGCGTTACTGACACATAATTATTATTAACTGCATAAAAATCAGTACCTTCACCAGCATCCTGCAATTGACCAACAGGCCCAACCCAATAGATTGAACGCCCTCTGGGGTCTTTTTCTCTAATGACGGGCTCAGCTTTATGGCGATGACCTAATCGCGTTACTTGAATCCCTTTTAATTCATCGAGTGCAACATCAGGGATATTAATATTTAGAATTAGTTCTCCCTGTAAAGGTTGTTTTTGCAAATGATGGTATATTTTCAGCACCACTTCTGCTGCCGCATCATAATGCTTAGGATCATACGAATCTATTGAAACAGCCATTGCCGGAAAACCCAAAAAACGACCTTCAGTTGCCGCCGCCACGGTACCAGAATACAACACATCATCACCCATGTTTGCCCCAGGATTGATTCCTGCAATCACCATATCAGGTTCTTTTTCCATTAACCCAGTAATCGCCAAATGTACACAATCGGTCGGTGTTCCATCCACTTTTGTATAACCATTTTCACCCACTGATGCACGAATAGGATAATCCAACGTTAACGAATTACTTGAACCCGACCTATTTTTATCAGGTGCAATCACCGTCACTTCTGCGATGGTTGATACTTTATCGGCCAACACTTTTAATCCAGGCGCTAAATAACCATCGTCATTACATATCAATATTTTCATCATATTATCATTTTTGATTCTTCATAAAATAATTGCCATAATCAAATTCTAGCCTGATATTGTGTTTTGCACTGAGAATATCTTTATACCATAGCCTAACCGACTGATGCTTTTATGCCTAAAAAATACATATTAACAGAAGAAGACAAGCAATTATTCAGAGATAAAATTGGTCAAGTAAGCCCTATAAAAAATGAACGACAAATTCTTAAAACTCGACAACCAAAACCAGTTCCTTTAAAAAAAACAACACTTAAAAAACATGCCAATCATGAATTACTGGTTTCCGATCATTTCGAATTTGCTGAATTGGATAGCGAACATGAATTATCCTATTGCCGATCTGGAATGCAACACAACACACTCAAAAAACTTCGTCGTGGTCATTATTCTATCAATGCCGAACTTGATCTTCATGGTCTTTTTGTTGTAGAAGCCAAACAAGCATTGGCTAATTTTTTATATCAATGCCATCAGCATGATTTTCGATGTATTCGAATAATACACGGCAAAGGCAATCGTTCCTATCAAAATAAACCTGTATTGAAACAAAAACTGTCAAATTGGTTAAGATTGAGAAATGACGTTCTAGCCTACACGCCTGCTAGGCTAAACGATGGAGGAACAGGAGCTATTTATGTTTTACTTGGAAAGTTGAAATAATATCGACAAATACAGACAAAATAAAATACATTGCATTTTTACATCTAATATTGTTAAATTCTGAGCAATAGCAAACACACACCATAGATTTAGGAATAACCCATGCCTGATGAAAATCCAGAATTAACCACCAAAGATCAACTCAACAATATAAATATCGTGAAAAAGTAATCACTCTGATCAACAAGGTCATGCGAGGTGTGGAAAAGGATGATTTTTTTATTCTTGACGAATTACTCAACAGCAAGCTTGCCAATGAACTGGTTGATATTGAAGAATTGGCTGACTGTAAACCTCTATTCGATGAGCTTAGAAACAATTCAAACCAGCAAATTGAACAGTATCGTATCCAATTCATTGAAGACCTACAAACCCTTGCCAATGAAGTAGAATTACCCATAACCGTTGATTTTCCTCATTTTTCTATCTTGCCAGGTATTGCGGGAGAAATACAATTTTCCTCACGTAAAACCACCCTGAACAAAAAAACAATCAAAACAATTGACCCTCAACGAATTGTAACGGCATCGTCTAAATTAAAGCAGCAATTATATTCACCAAATTATGATGCTTCTCAATTCATCGGCCAATTATTCAGTCTTTACAAACAATCATTAAAAACCAGCAAGCAATCCATTGGCTCTGAAATTCCTATACAGGAATTTTATTTGAGTTATGTTTTATCACTACAATCCAAATCATTTTTTTCTGACATGGATAAAGGCAAATTTAAAGGCTGTGATATTGATCAATTTGCCATTAATATTTGGCGATATTATGAATCTGAAATGGGTGATATAGACAATACATATGCCTTGAAATTACGTCCTGGTCGTAATAATTCATTGTGGTTAATTGATAGTCAGGGAGAAAAACGTCAAATCACTTCTATTGCTTTTCAAGAGAGAAAATAAATGTCCTCCGAAAATGAACAACTCAAACCCTTTGAAGCAAGAGCAATCATCGAACAACTCCGTAAAGGTACAGTTCCTGTTGAGCATGTCGCCAGATTTACCGTCGGTCGCCAAAACTGGTTGAAATACATCGAAGATGATTTACAAAACTTTATTGCCGAAGGTGGCTCAAAAGTTCGCTTCATCAATGGTGATTATGGCGATGGTAAAACTCATTTTATGTCGATCATTCGGCATCTTGCCTTACAACAAAAATTTGCCGTCTCCTTTGTGGTCTTAACCAGAGATGTTCCCATCCAAAAATTTGAAGTCATCTACCAGGAATTAGTGGCTCAATTAATTGGTCAATTTTCAGGCACAGGCATTAGAGCCATGTTAAACCATTGGCTAACCACTATTGAAACTGACTTCAATGGAAAAAAAGAGGACTTTTCAGATAAATTACTGTCACTGAACGAACAATTAAAAAACTTGCCAGAAATGAACATCAATTTTTCCAACGCCTTGGTCTCTCTTGTTGAACACCAATACGGGCAAGCTGACAACGAGCAAAGTCAAGAAGACTGGCTACAGCAAAAAGAAACACTTTATTTGTGGTTTGAAGGTGGAAAAATCAGTAAACGAGAATTAAAACCTTTACAAATTTTTGAAGCACTCAATAAAAATAACAGCAAAACCTTATTACGTTCACTCATCAGTTTTTTACATTTTCAAGGGTACAGTGGTTTTATACTGCTATTAGATGAATTAGAAACCATCATGGCACAAAGCAATGCAGCACGTAATGCAGCTTATGAAAATGTCAGACTATTAATTGATAATACCGAGCAATCCAGTTATTTCCATATTTTTTTCTCCATCATTCCAGATATTCTCAATGCTGAAAAAGGTTTTAAATCTTATGATGCATTGTGGAGTCGAATTCGTTCTATCTGTGACAACAAACGATTAAATTATCGCAGTGTTTTAATTGATCTACATCAAACACCGTTAGAAACCAAAGAACTCATTCAATTAGGTAAGAGCATCTGCCAAATTCATGAAATTTCCTATCGTTGGAGTTCTGATGAATTAATCAATAATGACTTGTTCGAAAAAATATGTGTTGCACAAGAACGCATGGGATTATTAAGTGAGGTTAGATTATTCATTAAACAAGTGATTCGTTATCTGGATATTGCAGAACAAGGTGAAGTTTTGAATGATGATGTAGAAGCACAAGTCATTCAGTCACAGCAGGAAATGGAACAGGAGAAACTGGAACAATGTCAACCTGACTGGGACAAATAATGACTCATAAAAGTATCGCAAACTATCCAGTCTTCAAATGCCGACAAGCCGTTGAACGACTTCGAGAAGGTTTATTCGACCCATTAGCTGTCCAATGTTTAACCGTCCAGGAACAACGATTCAACCAAACGCTACAACAAATTTGGCAATCTTTTTCAAACAACAAACCGACATCACTCTCTATTTGCGGTGCTTATGGTCAAGGCAAGTCTCATCACTTAACATATTGTCATGAACAAGCATTACAACAAGGCTTTGCATCCAGCTTCATTAATTTAGACCCCCGAGAAATTCCTTTTCAACAGTTTCATCAAGTTTATCGAGCCTTGGTTTCAAACATCGTATTTTCAGAACATGACCATTCACTCAGCAAATACTGGCAAAAGTGGATAAAGCAACACATTGAAACAACCGAACCAGAACAAATTGAAGCACAGATATTGCAATTATTACCCAATATCCCACATCTATTAAAGTGCTTGTTAATTGCTTTGGCACAGAATACCGAACGTTTAACTGCCAAACAAAAACTGCAAAAGAAACATAAAAATTTCCGCCCTCGTGAATTCCCCTATTTACTGGAAAAAGCCTTGCTCGGAGAAGTCATTCCTGTTCTTAAATTACGCCATGCTTTAAAATATCGACATTGCAGCATTATACGGCAAGCATCTTTAACCTGTAAAAAACCACATGACTGGTTGTTAATGTTACAAGGCATTGCACAACTGATAAAATTAATGGGTCTTAAAGGCTGGGTGTTACTGTTTGATGAAGGTGAATCCATTGCCCAGTTACGCTTGCCCGCTCGTCACCGTAGCTATCAACTTCTACAACATTTTTTCAAACCTGATCATTTTCAACCAATATTGCCTGTGTTTGCATTTACCGATCATTTTTTCCAAACACTGGAAAACGAAGATTATGAGAAAATCAAAACAGTTCAGCAACAGGAACAACTTTATTTTTCAGAAAATTATGCTAATTCATGGAAAAATATAAAACAGTACCAACTTCAAGACTTGAGCCAAGATGAATGGCAACAGTTAATTGTCAAACTGGTTGAACTTTATCAACATGCTTACCAATTTCAACAAACCGACTCAGTAAAAATCATCGCATTGTTACAACAACAATTAAGTCATAATGATGGTATTGAGACTCGTTTTAGATTGAAAGCATTGGTGAATGAGCTGGATTTATATTTTCAGAAATAAGACTAATCCTGAAAAACAGGTTACAACTCATCAGAATAATATTCTGCTAAAATTAAATCATGACTCCATTAAAATTAAAACATCTCATAAATCCCATGGTTGACTGTGTATTCAAAGCAATTTTGGGTGCACCTGAAAATATCAATTTAACCTTGAATTTTCTCAATGCCATCATCAAACCTGGCATTCCTATCAAACAAATAGAGATTCAAAATCCCTACAATGAAAAAGAGTTTCTCAGTGACAAACTGACCATTGTTGATATTAAAGCAAAAGACGAGCAGAATAATAGCTATCAAATAGAGGTTCAACTGGCGGTATTTTCTTATTTACCTGAACGGATGTTATACACATGGAGTGATATTTATCAGTCACAACTCACCAGTGCTAAAAATTTTAAAGAATTGAAACCTGTGGTTTCTATCTGGTTGTTGGGCGATACTCTGTTAAATCAATCCGCAGAATTTCATCATCATTTTCAGATTTATGATTCCGTTAAAAAGGTACCATTATCCGACCACTGCTCTATTCATTTGATCGAATTACCTAAATGGCAACAGAAATCAGACACCTTAAACAATGAAGATGAATGGCTGTACTTTTTCCAGAATGCAAAAAACTGGGACCAGCTCCCCAATCAATTGAATACACCCGAAATGAGGCAAGCCATGGAAGTATTATCAATGTTTTCTGAAAAAGAAAATGAATATCATCGTTATCAATCAAGACGTATTGCCTTGATTGAAGAAGCAACTAAAAAGCAACTGTTTGAAGAAGCTGAGCAAAAATTGATTAAAGTTGCAAAAATAGAACAGGAAAACAAACAAGTAAAGGAAAATTTAAAACAAGTAAAGGAAGAAAATAAACAGGCACTCAAAGAAAAAGAACAAGCACAGAAAGAAAGAAAACAAGCACTCGAAGAAAAAGAAAGACTGATCATTTTACTAAAAAACGCAGGAATTGATCCAAATTCATCAACATAAACAGATAAACAAGTTTTTTGTAATAGAATCCAAAGACATAAATAATATTTTTCATACTCTACTACAGCAACTAAGGTAACGCGCAATAAATAAACTACCCATATTGCGCAGAAATTTTGTTTGTCTTTTTTGTTACAAAAATAGGCGTGTAGTCGTTCTACATAACTATTTTTGTGGCAAAGAAGACGAACAAAAGAGCAAG
>JABHHM010000507.1 GCA_018671575.1 Methylococcales bacterium
CGTTCTTTGTATACTAATTATCATGAATCATTAGTAACATTATTATAAGTATTACTAATGATTCTAGTATATGATTTAGATAGTTATAGGGAAGGTCGTCCGTTCCTTGTATTGGAAAAATAAAATTTTTTAATAATAGGTGTTTTTTATTTTCACGATGAAGTGCATGAAGATATTGACGTTTTTTATTCATTGTATTCATGTGCTTCATGGTAAAAAAATATACCATATTGCAGAATATTTACCATCAGGGCATCATGTTCTTGCGAGTTGCCTAAATAGACTTGTTTTATTCTGGTAAGTCAGATTCCCCCATTAAAAAAGAATCAACCGATCTTGCGGCTTGTCTGCCTTCTCGGATTGCCCAAACAACCAAAGATTGGCCTCGTCTGATGTCTCCAGCAGCAAAAAACTTATTGGATGATGTTCGATAGTCAGAGGTATTTGCCTGGATGTTGCCTCGAGGGTCAAGCTCCAAGGCAAGTTCTTGGATAATACCATCATGAAATGGATGCACAAAACCCATTGCTAGAAGCACTAAATCAGCTTTAATTTCAGTATGGCTATTTTTAATTTCATTCATTGCCATTCTGCCATTATCTTCTTTTACCCATTCCAGGCGAGCAATGTTAAGAGATGTCACTTGCCCGTTGTTTCCTTTGAGTGATTTGGTGATAACGCTCCAGTCTTGTTGGCAACCTTCTTCTTGTGAAGATGATTTGCGCAATTTAAGAGGCCAGTTTGGCCATGTGATGGCTTTGTCTTCTTTTTCTGGTGGTTTGGGCATTATTTCAAATTGAGTGACTGATTTTGCACCTTGTCGAATTGATGTTCCAACACAGTCAGAACCCGTATCTCCACCGCCGATAACCACTACATGTTTGTCGGTTGCGGTAATGGAAATATTCTCAGGTATAGTGTCTCCAGAGACTCTTTTATTTTGTTGTGGCAAAAAATCCATGGCAAAATAAATGCCTTGCAGGTCTCGACCTTCTACCTCAAGATCCCGAGGTTTTTCTGAGCCACCTGTTAAAACCACCGCATCATATTTATTGTCAAGTTGTTTGGCAGTAATATCTATTCCAACATGGGTGTTGGTAATGAATTCAACCCCTTCTGCTTTCAGTTGTTTTAAGCGTCGATCAATCAGTTTTTTATTTAATTTAAAGTCAGGAATGCCGTAACGTAATAGACCTCCAATTCGGTCATTTTTTTCATAAACATCAACTGAATGACCTGCCCTGGCAAGCTGTTGGGCGCAAGCAAGACCTGCGGGACCAGATCCTATGACGGCAATTTTTTTATCTGTCTTGTGTGGTGCAATTTGTGGTTGAATCCAATTGTTTTCCCAAGCTTTATCGACAATCGCACATTCAATGGTTTTGATGGTGACAGGCTTATCAGTTAAATTGAGAGTGCAGGCTTCTTCGCAAGGAGCAGGGCAGATTTTACCTGTAAATTCAGGAAAGTTATTGGTTGAATGTAATTTGTCAGACGCTTGTTGCCATTTGTCATTGAAAACTAAATCATTCCAGTCAGGAATGATGTTGTTGACTGGGCAACCTGAGTGGCAAAAAGGGATGCCACAATCCATGCAACGTGCACTTTGTGCTTTGGTTGCTTCATCGCTTAATGGTATAACAAATTCATTGTAATGTTCTATTCTATCACCGACAGGGCGATAAGTTCTCTCCTGACGTTCAATTTCTAAAAAGCCTGTGGGTTTGCCCATTATTTAATCACCTTTGAAATTTTATAATTGTGATATGGAGTTATTTGATTGTTGATTTTTAAAGCTTGTTTTTTCCAATGCTTTTCGATAATCAACAGGCATAACTTTGACAAATTTGGGTAAATATTTGTCCCATTTTTCCAAAATTAATTTAGCGACTTCACTGTTGGTGTAGTGAGCATGTTTTTGAACAATGGTTTTTAAGCGGATAGCATCATGTTTTGTCATGTCTTTGAGAATATCAATCTGGCCATGAGTTTCCATATCTCCACCTTGATGGTTGGTCTTTTCTAGTGCATCATCTTCTTCTGTGATGGCTTCCAGTTCAACCATTGACAAGTTGCAACGAGATTCAAAATCATTATTTTCATCAAGTACATAGGCAATACCGCCACTCATTCCTGCGGCAAAGTTTCTACCTGTTGATCCTAAAACGACAACAATTCCACCCGTCATATATTCACAGCAGTGGTCACCAACGCCTTCAACCACCGCCGTGGCTCCAGAGTTACGCACAGCAAAACGTTCACCTGCAACACCATTAAAGTAACATTGGCCTGCGGTCGCACCATATAATACGGTGTTTCCTACAATGATGTTATTTTGGGCAATCAATGTGGAATTTTTGGGAGGATGGATAATCAGTTGTCCACCACTTAAACCTTTGCCGACATAGTCATTACCATCACCTTGTAGGTTAATGGTAATACCATGCGCCAAAAATGCGCCAAAACTTTGCCCAGCAATGCCTTTTGCTTTAATGACGATGGTGTCTTCAGGAAGACCTTTGTTGCCATATTTTTTAGCAACTTCACCCGATAATATGGCTCCAGCAGAACGATTAAAATTTCTAATTTCGGTTTCAATTTGTACTGGTGTCTGGTTTTCAATGGCTTGTTTTGCAGATTTCAACCATTGATAGTCCAGTGCTGTTTCCAGTCCATGTTGCTGGCTTTCTGTATTATAAATGGCTTCTGCTGAATCTGCCTGAGGCTTATGCAATAATTTAGAATAGTCTAAACCTTTTGCTTTGTATTGCTCAATGGCTTTTCGCTTATTTAGGCGATCAGATTGACCAATCATTTCATTGAATGTTTTGTAGCCTAGTTTTGCCATGAGCTGTCTGACTTCTTCGGCAATAAAAAAGAAGTAATTGACGATATGTTCAGGTTTTCCTGTGAAACGTTTTCTCAAAGTCGGGTCTTGTGTTGCAACACCAACAGGACAGGTATTGAGATGACATTTTCTCATCATCAGGCAGCCTTCTACAATCAGCGGTGCAGTGGCAAAGCCAAATTCATCAGCGCCCAATAAAGCACCAATGACAACATCTCTGCCTGTTCTTAAGCCGCCATCAACCTGTACAGAAATACGGCTTCTTAATTTATTCATTACCAGTGTTTGATGGGTTTCTGATAACCCGATTTCCCAAGGTGAACCAGCATGTTTAATGGATGTAACTGGGCTGGCTCCTGTGCCACCGTCATAACCTGATATAGTGACATGGTCGGCGTGAGCTTTAGAAACGCCTGCGGCAACTGTGCCGACACCGACTTCTGAGACTAATTTAACACTGATTCTTGCTTTAGGATTGACATTTTTCAGGTCAAAAATTAATTGTGCTAAATCTTCAATAGAATAAATGTCATGATGTGGTGGTGGTGAAATCAAGCCAACACCTGGTGTTGAATGTCTTACTCGGGCAATGACTTTGTTGACTTTATGTCCAGGTAGCTGTCCGCCTTCGCCTGGTTTTGCACCTTGAGCCATTTTTATTTGAATGTCATCGGCATTGACCAGATATTCAGTGGTTACGCCAAAACGTCCTGAGGCCACTTGTTTGATTGCTGACCTTTTGGAATCACCATTTTCCATTGACGTGAAGCGTTCAACTTCTTCGCCACCTTCACCCGTATTGGATTTAGCGCCAATTCTGTTCATTGCAATGGCTAATGTGGTGTGGGCTTCATAAGAAATTGAGCCAAAAGACATTGCACCTGTGGCAAAACGTTTAACTATTTCTGTTGCAGATTCCACTTCTTTAAGCGGGATTTCTGGTTGGCTGAAATCAAGTTCAAATAGACCTCTTAAGGTTAATAAGTCTTTACTCTGAATGTCAACCAGGTCAGAAAACTCTTTAAATGTTTCTGCATTGTTGGTGCGAGTGGCATGTTGTAGTTTTGAGATGGTGTCTGATGTCCAGATATGCTTTTCACCCCTCACTCTCACAGCATGTTCACCACCATCATCAAGGTGATCTTTTAGTGCATGAGATTCACTGAATGCCGCTGTGTGACGACGCAGTGTTTCTTTTGCGATTTCTTCAAAGCCTGCACCACCGATACTTGATGCTGTGCCTTTGAAAAACTGATTAATAAAGTCATCATTTAAACCAACGGCATCAAAAATTTGAGCACCACAATAAGACTGTATGGTTGAAATTCCCATTTTTGACATGACTTTAAGCATGCCTTTATTGATTGCCTTAATGTAACGGTAACAAATATCTTGATCGGTTGATTTTTTATTAAATTGATCTTTGAGGGATAAGACGGTATCAAATGCAAGATAAGGATTGATGGCTTCAGCACCGTAACCAATCAATAAGCAAGCATGTTGAACTTCGCGGGCTTCACCTGTTTCTACAATAAGTCCAGTTTCAGTACGCAAACCTTGATTGATTAAATGTTGATGAACGCTTGACGTTGCTAATAGTGCTGGAATGGCTACATGTTGTTCGTCCATTTTGTGGTCTGATAAAATAAGGATATTAAAACCGTCGTTGACTGCTTTTTCAGCATCTTGTGACAAGTTTTTTAAGGCATCTTTCATGCCTTGAACACCTTTTTCAGCCAAATAGCAAAAGCTTAATTGCTTGGTTTTAAATTTATTTTTTGTATGACTTTCAATGTGTCTGATTTGTTCAAGGCATGAGTTGGTTAGAATGGGTTGTTTGACTTCAAACCGCATTGGAATAACTTTATCATCTTGATTCAAGAGATTGGGTTTGGGGCCAATGAGTGAGGTCAATGACATCACCATTTCTTCTCGTATTGGGTCAATGGGGGGATTGGTGACTTGAGCAAATCGTTGTTTGAAATAATTGTACAATAATTTGGACTTATTTGAGAGTACCGCAATTGGTGTGTCGATTCCCATTGAACCAATCGGGTCTTGTCCTGTTTCTGCCATGGGCGCAAGGAAAAATTTCAAATCTTCCTGGCTGTAACCAAATCCTTTTTGTCGTTTAAATAAAGAATCATTATCCAGTTTCATCGGCACAATTTCAGTGGGTAGATCCTCAAGTTTGATTTGAGTTTCATTTAACCATTGTTGATAAGGTTTGGCATTGGATAGTTCTTTTTTGATGTCTTTATCATCAATGATACAACCTTTCTCGGTATCAATGAGGAAAATTTTACCAGGTTGTAAACGCCATTTTTTAACGATATTTTCTTCTGGAATATCCAATACACCCATTTCAGACGCCATAATGACCTGGTCATCTTTGGTGACAATGTATTTGGCTGGACGTAAACCATTTCTATCAAGAATTGCCCCAATTTGTGATCCATCAGTGAATGCCATGGCAGCAGGTCCATCCCAGGGTTCCATTAAAGCAGAATGGTATTCATAAAAAGCAGTTAATTTTGGATCCATTAATGGGTTGTTTGACCAAGCTTCGGGAATTAGCATCATGGTTGCATGGGATAGCGAATAGCCTCCCGCAGTGACTAATAGTTCTAATGCATTGTCAAAACTGGCAGAATCAGATAAGCCTTTGGGAATTAATGGCCAGATTTTATCAAGGTCATCACCCAGTAGGTCAGAGACCATTGATGCCCGTCGTGCCGCCATCCAGTTGACATTGCCACAAACGGTATTAATTTCGCCATTGTGAGCACACATGCGAAATGGTTGAGCGAGTTCCCACGTTGGGAAAGTATTGGTTGAGAAACGCTGGTGAACCAGTGCCAAAGCGGAAGTCATTCTAGGATCTTTGAGATCAAGGTAATATTTGCCAACTTGTGTGGCTAATAACATGCCTTTGTAGAGAATTGTTTTCGATGAAAAGGAGGGAATGCAAAAACAATTTTTCCCAGGGTGTTTTAGTTGGCGAACTTCATTTTCAATTTGTTTACGAATGACAAATAATTTTCTTTCAAAAGTATTGTTGTTATTGTCATTTGCAGAAGATTGAATAAAAATCTGCCGAATAGTAGGTTCGGTCGGTAAAATTGATTTGCCGAGTCCAGAATTGTCAACAGGAACGGTTCTCCACCCTAATACACTTTGACCTTCCTGAGTAATGTATTTTTCTACGACATGTTCGCAAATTTTGCGAATATCATCTTGTTTGGGCATTAAAATCATGCCAACAGCGTAAGCACCTGATTGGGGCAGGTCTATTTTATCTTGTTGGCAAATATTTCTAATGAATTCATCAGGCATTTGTAGCAAAATACCTGCTCCATCACCCGCCAGTGGGTCTGCACCAACTGCGCCACGGTGCGTGAGATTATTTAATATCTCAAGACCTTGCTTAACAATTGAGTGAGTTTTTTCTCCCTTAATATTACAAACAAATCCTACACCACATGAGTCGTGCTCATTGGCTGGATTGTATAGACCTTGCTTTGGCGGCAATGACCCATGATGATAAGCCATTATTATCCTCTCTAAAATGACCCGAGACAAAAAATCTGCCATCAATAGAAATGTGTTTTAATTTCCTGAGGGATGAGCCCGAAATAACTTCCCGTCCCTAATTGATCTTGATTTTTTGTTTCAGATAACTATTAATTAAAAATGTATATATTATGTTGCTTACTATTATATAACGACTAAAATTCCGCTATAAATGACTTGAATTGTTATATGTGATATTTATGTGCGTATAAAACACCCCAAGATTTGCATAGCAGTCAGAGAGGGGAGACTACCGATTTTTTCATCCAAAATCAAATTTTAAATTAAATATTCTATGTCAGTTTTTTAGTAATAAAATTGTTGTCAAAAATAGAGGAAATTTCATGAATTTAATAAGAGTTTTTATCTTTGGTGTTTTTTGTTTGAGTTTTAATACATCATTATTAAATGCGGCGGAGAATAAAACCGTTGTTGAAACTGAATTGTGGAATTTAATAGCAGATTTCGGCTCAATGGATGATTATAAAAGGTATTTGTCAAATTATCCAAATGGTTATTATGCAAAAAAAGCAAAAAGAAAAA
>JABHHM010000045.1 GCA_018671575.1 Methylococcales bacterium
AAATCATGCCCCCACTGAGACACACAATGAGCCTCATCAATCGCAAAAAGGGATATTGTACAGCTTTCCATGAAGTTTAAAAAATAAGGCGACATTCTTTCTGGCGCACAATATAAAATATCCAATTGCCCTGATTGGGCCTGATACTCTATTTGATTAATTTCTTCAATCGCCAAACTAGAATTGATAAAAGCAGATTGAATTCCCAATTCATTGAGTGCATCCACCTGGTCTTGCATTAGCGCAATCAAGGGAGAAATAATAATGGCTAAACCAGGTTTACATAATGCAGGTATTTGGTAACAAAGCGACTTCCCTCCCCCTGTTGGCATCAATACCAACGAATCTCCATCATCAATCACATGCTCAATAATAGCTTGTTGCTGACCTCGAAACTGGTCATAACCAAAAATATCTTTTAATACAGCTAGCGGTTGTTTATTCATGGATATTCTATATTATTTGAAAAGAGCAATCTTAACCGAAAAAAAACCAATCAGCTATTTTTATCTGGGAATTCCATGAAAGCAATGATTCTGGCAGCAGGTCGTGGGGAAAGAATGAGGTCATTAACCGACCACTGCCCAAAACCACTGTTAAAAATTTCAGGAAAACCATTAATTGAGTACCATCTCGAATCATTAAAATGTGCGGGTATAGAAGAAATCATCATTAATCATGCCTATCTCGGTGAAAAAATTGAAAATGCACTCGGCAAGGGTCATCAATTTGGTGTCAATATTTCCTATTCTGCTGAAGGTGACAATGGACTGGAAACGGGGGGAGGCATTACAAAAGCCCTACCCTTACTAGGAGAGTCCCCTTTTATTGTTATCAATGCCGATATTTGGACAAATTATGACTTTAACCAATTGACAAGTATTTCCAGTTTGGCTCACCTAGTATTAGTTGAAAACCCAGCACACCACCCTCAAGGTGATTTTGGCTTAACCAATAAACTAGTTACAAATCAAGCAGCTGAGCAATTTACATTCAGCGGCATTGGTGTTTATCACCCAGAATTATTTAAAAATTGCCAGCCCGTAAAATTCAAACTGGCACCATTACTTAGAAAAACCATAGAACAACAAAAAGTCACGGGGGAATTATTCCAAGGCGACTGGTCTGATATTGGAACTCCCGAAAGATTACTCGACATTGAACAACAGCTTGAAAAGGAAAACAAATGAATCGCAGACATTTTATAAGAAACACTGGACTCGGTGCATTAGCCGCAGGCTCAACCTTAATCACCAGCAAAAATGCATTTGCCAAAAAACGCATCCGCTGGAAAATGGTGACAACCTGGCCCAAAAACTTTCCTGGACTGGGAACAGGCGCCAATAAACTGGCTAAAATGATTGAACAAATGAGTGACCGACGCATCAGGGTAAAAGTCTATGGTGCTGGCGAACTTGTCCCCGCCTTTGAAATATTTGACGCCGTTTCCCGAGGCACGGCGCAAATGGGACATGGAGCTTCTTATTACTGGAAAGGCAAAACAGAAGCCGCACAATTCTTTTCAGCCGTACCTTTTGGACTAACCGCCAACGAAATGAATGCCTGGCTGTATTATGGTGGTGGCATGGAATTATGGGAAGATTTATATAAAGACTTTGGACTAATTCCAACCGCGGCAGGCAATACCGACGTACAGATGGGAGGCTGGTTTAACAAAGAAATCAAAACGGTTGCGGACCTAAAAGGTCTTAAAATGCGCATCCCTGGCTTAGGTGGTGAAGTGTTAAAAAGAGCTGGAGGCACGCCCGTCAGCCTGCCAGGGGGTGAAATTTTCACCTCATTACAATCGGGTGCGATTGATGCAACCGAATGGGTTGGCCCATATAATGATCTGGCTTTTGGTTTTTATAAAGTTGCCAAATATTACTACTACCCTGGCTGGCATGAGCCTGGCACAACCTTAGAATGTTTTATCAATCAGGACGCATTCAACGCCTTGCCCAAAGATTTAAAACTCATTGTAAAAACCGCCTGCAAAGCAGCCAATTTGGATATGATGGCAGAATATACGGCAAGAAATAACACAGCATTACAAAAGTTAATCAACGATCATCAAGTCAAATTAAAAAACTTTCCCGATGATGTTTTAATAAAATTAAAACAATTATCCGAAGAAGTGGTGGCTGAAATTGCTGATAAAGATAAAAAATCCAAAAAGATTTACCAGTCTTATATGAAATTCAGAAACAATGCGATGGACTGGCAGAAAGTTTCAGAACAGGCTTATCTTAACGCCAGGAGTCAGACTCACCCCTAATGTTTAACGAAAAGTCAGGATTAAACTATAGAAAATTGGATAAATGGCTATACTTTAAAAACATAACAATATTTTCAATATGACTGTTTTTAAGGGCAAATTGCGATGACATTCAAACCTTTCCAATACTGGCTTATCACTATTAGTAGCTTGTGCTTGATAAGTAACCACTGTTTTGCTAGTTCACTATCAGGCGAGATTAAAATCAAAAAAAGTGCTTTAAATTTTGCTACAGAATCTAATTCACCCAAAAATATCATGGTGATATTAGAACCCATCAATCAAAATTTTAAAGCACAACCACGCACCTCAAAAACACATCAAATAAAAATGACTCATAAAGAGTTTATTCCTGGCTATAAAATCATTCAGACAGGCGATAAAGTTAACTTTTCCAACTTAGAGTCCTTTAAACATAACGTTTTTTCATCCAGCCAAGGCAATCAATTTGACTTGGGATCATATACGCAACACAACCAAAACAAAGTTAAAACCTGGCAACAGTTTAATTCGTCAGGTTTGGTTAAAATATATTGCAATATCCATGGACAAATGGCGGCCTTCGTTTATGTCAGCAACAGTCCATTTTTTGCATTAACGGACAGTGATGGTAAGTTTGAAATAAATCAAATACCTGCAGGACGATACCAATTACTGGCATGGAATGTCAGGGGTGAAATGAAAAAACAAATTGAAATTATTGATGACAAAAACCAGTCCATCAATCTCCTACTGGATTATTCTAGCTACATTAAAAAACCTCATTTTAATAAAAACAATCAGACCTATCCAGTCATCAATGAGAATGAATACGACAGTTCTTACGAAGATTTTTAATCAAAACAATTAAAGTTAAAATTATGAAACAAGTTCGCTTTGGTATTACCACAAAATTATTTTTATTGGTTTTTTTAGGCTTCGGTCTATTAACATTACTTAACCTTTTCAACATTAACAGAGAAGCAAATACTGTTACCCGACAAGCATTGTTTCAATCATTAACTCAATCGGGCATCATCATTAATGAGTCAATACAGTTAAGATTTAACAATATGACTGAAAAAGCCCGAAATATTGCCAGTGACCCCAAAATTTTTCCCGAAATATATGCGGGTGAAACAGCCACTTTAATGGATATATCCAACGAGTTAAAACAAACCCTCAAGTTTGATATTTTAATTTTTACCGATAAAAATGGCGTGGTTATTTCTCGCCAAGACAAGTCCGACATGATTGGCCGAAAACTAAAAGGTAAAAGCTATCTATTTGACTCTGCATTATCAGGGCGAACAACCCATGGATTTATGCGCCAAGGTGATCAGCTATTACAAATTGTTGCCATGCCAGTGGTTGACAATGTGGCTAAAAATATTGTCCGAGGCAGCATTGCCATTGCTTATGCTTTAACCCCTGAAATTGCTCGACAAGTAAATCAGTTGACCGCCAGTGACATTGGTTATTTTGCCTTTGTGAAAGACCAAAAACTTGGTTCAACAAACCCCAAAGCCATTATGCTAACAAATCCCGAATTAACTGAAGCACTTTCAGAAGAGCTTCGTTTAAACCCAGTTTGGAAGCCTTTATTGAATAAAAAAGTCAAACAACAAAAAGTACAATTAAAAATAAATGGCGAACGCTATCATGCTGTTTTAAGCATTTTATCAAGAAGTGACGAAAAACCTTTGGGTTTTGTCATTTCAATGCGATCACATACCGAATTAAGCGCACCCTTTGAGTCCATTAAAAACACCTTAGTATGGACTGGTTTAGTGAGTATTTTACTCGTCATATTAATTGCCATATTAATCGCCAGAGGTATATCCAACCCCATTTTATCATTGGTAAATGCCACTAAAAAAATTGAGTCAGGCCAGCCATTTGAAATAGAAAACATGGAAGATCGATGGGATGAAATCGGCAGTTTATATCGAGCCTTTAAGCACATGAACAATGAGCTGAAAGAAAAAGCAGACCTAGAAAACTTTTTAGCTCAAATGTCAGAAAACTTTGAATACAATAACAATGACAGTCATTTGAATAATTCAACAAATTCACTGTCCAATACTTGTTATGCCAAAGATCATCTGGCTAATATTGAAAACAACACCACCTTAGGCAATCAAACACCTAACATGTCTGGAACGTATTACCCCAATAAAAATGAACCCACTGATCATCACCATGTCTTGACGCAAAATGAAAATAATCAAACCGAATCCGCAATCTCTTCAACCGTTTATCCTATTGCTGATTCGGTGATAACCGACGACGCATCCATAATATCCAATAAACCCTCTGCAAATGATTTATCTGCCACTCAATACCCAAATAACGTTACGTCATCTGACGACACCCTCAATCAAGCTCATGAAATGACTGAACCAAATGAAGTAGCTCAAAACAATATCGCTGAAACAACTTATCCTGCATCAACACAGAATGATATAGTGACTCAACCTCAAACCATCGAAACCTCTGAGACACATTTTCCTGCCAGATCAACCGAAAATATCAATCATGCAAATAATCATGTAGTCCCGCAGGATAACCCACAAGATAGGCTTGCTACGCATTACCCCAGCGAAACAGAACAAGAAAATACATCAATGAATTCAACCCAATACCCTGGAGCTGAAAGCAATAACTTAACAACACCCATACTCAACCAAAATCCCCCTAAAACCAATGACATGCAAACGCAATACCCCGCAGAAGAGGCTTCATCACCAGCAAATACAAACAAAGCTCCACGAAAAGTTGATCCTATTCTGGGTAAATTGATTAACAATCGTTACAAAATCATCAAATTACTTGGCAAAGGTGCAATGGGAGCGGTTTATTTAGCACATGACAGTGACCTAAGCGAACCCGTTGCCTTAAAAATGTTGTTACGAGAAAAAATGATCAAAGACGACATCGATCTACTGAAAGAAGAAATCAAATTGGCTCGTAAAATCAGCCATCGAAATATTTTAAGAACTTACGATTTCAGATTATGGAACAATGAACAACCCTATATCACCATGGAATATGTACATGGCATCACATTGGACAAATTTATCCTGAATCAAGGCGCACTTGATTTGCAGATGGGATTAATTTTAGGCAAACAAATATGTTCAGCCATTGAAGTGGCACACAACGAAGGCATCATTCACCGTGACTTAAAACCACAAAATATGATTATTGCCCGACAAGGCATACTAAAAATCATGGATTTTGGTCTAGCCATGAAAATAAGAGATGCCAAGTCCGAACTACCTGATGAAGAATCTGCCACCAAAGAATATAACCAAACGCTATTGTATGCAGGCTCGCCTGAATACATGTCACCTGAACAATTTGCAGGCAAACCTCTTGATATCAGATCTGATATTTATTCTGTCGGCATTATTTTATATAAAATTTTCACATCAGAAATTCCATTTTCTGGTCAAACTTATGATGAACTGGCAAAGTTACATACCGAACAACAACCACCCTCAATGACTCAAAAACTCAAAGAGTTTCCAGAAGAGCTACAACAAACCATTTTTAAAGCCATTGCAAAGTCACGAGATGACCGTTTTCAATCAATGAATGACTTATTATCCGCAATTTCAAGGTTTAATACAAAATAGCCCTGCCAAATACATCCTAAGAGGCTCGCAATAAACATTACACAGTTGAATTAAAATGGTGTATATTTATCTCGCTTTATTAATCCAGTAATTCAACATTTTTTAGGAGTCAAAATGAAATTAATTCTTTTAGGTGCCCCAGGCGCAGGTAAAGGAACCGTGGCTAAGTTATTAACTGAACTTGATGGTTCTGTACAAATTTCTACCGGTGATATTCTTCGTGGTGCAGTGGCAGCAGGTTCTGACCTTGGCAAACAAGCTCAAGACTTCATGAACCGTGGTGACTTGGTACCCGATGAATTAATTATGGGCATTATGGGAAGCCGATTACAAGAAGATGATTGCTCAAAAGGCTTTCTGTTAGATGGCTTCCCCCGAACAATTCCACAAGCAGAAGCATTGAAAGTATTGTTGAAAGACATTGGCATCACACTAGACATGGCCGTTAACATTGACGTACCTAGAGATGTTATTTTAGATCGTTTAACCACTCGCAGAACTTGTGAAAATGGTGATTGCCAAGCAATCTACAATGTCAAAAGCAACCCACCTAAAGAAGAAGGCAAGTGCGACAAATGTGGCAGCGCAGTAGTTCAACGTGCCGATGAAACCACAGAAGCCATCAGCCACCGCCTTGAAACTTACAACGAAAAAACTGCACCACTGATTGGTTTTTATGAAAATGAAGGATTGGTTGTCACCGTTAGCGCAACATCCAGTGATGATGTCATCAATGCGATTAAAGCTAAGTTAGCTTCCTAATACTAATAACTTGATAACAGGAACATGATCCCCTAACAGGCAAATATTCTGCGAATGGCATATTTTTTTACCATGAAGCACATGAAGACAATGAAGAAAAAAACTTCAATATCTTCATGCACTTCATGGTAAAAATATAAAAACCGACTCTATTTTATGAGTCGGTCCTTTTGTATTAAGCAGAATACTTTTCCCACTCAAATGCAGTAATATTCTTATCATTTGAATCAAAATGAATACCCAACAAATAAATAGGTTCTTTTTTTAAAGTATACTTTTCTGCATATTGCTTACTCTTGATTTGCTCTATTGCCATACTCTCCCCTGCTTTAACATCCACCTTAAACTCCACAATGATTATTTTATTCGGCATCAACAAGGTTAAATCAATTCTTCCTTTATTGGTGGTATCTTCTGCCACCATCGGCACACCTAGTGATGCCAGATAAGTATAAACAACCGATGCATAATAACCTTCGTAGTTGGCAATGATATTATTGGCATAATTATGGTAAGGAATACTGGCAAACAAACCACTCAACGCTTGTTTAAAACCCTCTAAATTATCGGCTTCCAAAGCATCATATAGCTGATCTTGCTGAGACATTTTCTGATGTTTGTGATTGGTGAGATAATCAATAAACAAACCATTTAAAGAGGCTTGAACTTCTCTATTCGGCACTTTAAGACGATAGACAAGTTGATCTCGTTTGGTCATTTTTTCTGCAAAAGTCAAATAACCCGTTTGCCAAAGCAAAGCAATTAAATCGATATAATCAACATCAAATGATTCCAGCAACATATCATCTGCAATGAAGTTTTGAAGCTCGGGCAAATAATAGTTTTGTTCTTTGAGTTTGTCGATTAAAAAACTAGGATTGCCTGTACTCCACCAATAGTTACGATATTCTTTATCTTTTGATATAAATAACAAAATATCAAATGGATTATAAACAGGTTCACCAAAATAATTATATCCGTTATACCATCTTTTAAGCTTTTCCATATCAACACCTTTCAGATGCTCTGCAAAAACCTCATTAACCTGTGAGTGAGTATATCCACAAAGCGTAGAATATCTTTTATCAAGCGTAATATCTTCCAAATTATTCAAACCACTGAATAAATTTAATTTAGCAAATTTAGACACTCCCGTGATCATGACAAATTTAATATATTCATCCAAATCTTTCATCACACCGTATAAACCTTTCAGCTTATCACGATTGAATCGAGCCAGCTCTTTATCGGTAATGACATCAATAATTGGCTTGTCATATTCATCAATTAGAATGACAACTTTTTGCTGATAATGCTCATAAGCACTGATAATCAATTCACGAAAACAAGCACCAGGGCTTAATTCTTTGTCGCAATAAATGTCCAGTTTTTTCTGATTTCTTAATAAATTGAGACGAATCACCTCATCAAATAAAGCCTCTGTTCTAAACTCCCCACCACCAAAACTCAAACGAATAACAGGATATGCAACCTCCCAATTCCATTGATGTTCAATTGCCAAATCTTTGAATAATACTTGGTTGGCAGAAAAAATCTCATCCAAAGTGCTTAACAAAACACTTTTGCCAAACCGCCTGGGACGACTCAAAAAATAATATTTACCATTTTTGATTAAATTAAGAATAATATCTGTTTTATCAACGTAGACATTATTTTCCACAGGATCAACCAATTCTGAAAAAGTTTGAATGCCGATGGGTAATTTTTTCATTATTTTCAACCTAAGTTAATTGATGTATATTGTATACTAGGAGGCTGTCCGAAAACTCATCTTTCCGCCAATTCTGCGTTAAAAAAGGTCTCAAAATGCTCATTTACACACGTAAACTGCGCTTTTTCGACAATTTTATGCCTTGATTTGACGAAAATCTGAGTTCTCGGACAGCCTCCTAGGAGGCATAGTGACAAATGACTTTTGAGACACGGAATCATATCGACAGATCAATCTTCAAATCCTCAATAACTTGTTCCGTCAACCCTGTCGTTAACATAATAGTATCCATAGCTACATTTGCCTTCAATAGCTTAATGGCAACTTGCTTCACCCCTTTTTCTATGCCCTGCTCTATGCCTTTTTCCATACCTTGTTCCAGGCCTTTTTCCAAACCTTTTTCCATGCCTTTTTCTAAACCATTTTCCTCAGCCAGTTCAACCGCACCTTTTTGAATAGAGATAAACTCCTTTCTTTTGTGCTGAGCTTCAAGTTCATCTGGGGTCATGTTGGCTTCATTGGCAACATCCAAGGCATGTTGTATTGAGGAATCAAAGTTTTTGGGGATAAAATCCAGAGTGCCTGCATTTTTTAAGAAATAAATCCATTGTTGTTCGATGTTGGTTAACTCATCAAGGGTTTTATTGAATTTGGGCAATTCGACAAAAACCAGTTCAATGTCATCGCTGTAGTGGATTAATTTTTCTTTTTCCAACAGTTTAAAACGGTTGATAACCGCTGAGTCATCAAACATATTAAAATCGACAATGCTCAAGGCAATCACAGGGTTGAGCAATTGGTAATCTTCATTTCGGGTCAGTTGCACAGAATAATTTTTAGCAGCATTGTACAACACTCTTTTTTCAAAACCTTTGTGGTTCAGCACCTGCATTTCGATGATGACATTTGAGCCATCATTCAGCACGGCTTTAACATCAACAAAGGTATCTTTTACACCTTTGATCATTGGGATATTGTAAGGATCAACAATGGTTAAATCACTGATGACATTGGTTTCATTAAAATAAAGCAGACTGTTTAAAAAACTAATGAGAATATCTTTACTGGCTAAACTGCCAAAAACTTTTTTAAAGGCATAGTCTGTTTTTACATCGAGAAACTGCTTTTATAATCCTTTGGTTTTTGTTGTTACGGGTGACAGGAAAGCACAGGGATAAAAATAGAATTAAAGTTCGACTCATTGATTTTACCTTGATTGATTGGCAGAAATGATATAAATATTATAGATGAATTCACATCAAAATGATGCTGAGGAGTGCTTTAGCATGAAAAATAATATCATCGACGTCATTGATTCAACATTCAGACAACAAGTCATCAAATCTGAACTTCCCGTTTTGGTTGATTGCTGGGCGCTGAGATGCGTTCCTTGCAAAGTGCTGATTCCAGTTTTAGAGGAACTCAGGCAAGAATATGAAGGACGGTTAAACATTGTAAAATACAATACCACTGAAAATTTTGAATTCACCTATCAATACAAAATTAAAGGTGCGCCCACCTTATTGATATTCAATCAAGGAAAAATGATTGCGAAAAAAATGGGGGCTTTGTCGAAAAACAAATTGGTCGACTTTTTGCAGGAACATTTGGATTTACCCCTCTAATTAGGATAAACAACCATTTCCTGCTGATTGGCAAATTCGGAAAATTCAATACGACCCAATAATTGTTTAGTAATATAAAACCGATTATCTTTATCAATCAACAAAACTTGTGTTAATCCCATTTGCTTGATTATTTTCAGCCAACCCTCCGCACCTGCAATAAATAAAGCGGTAGCGGCGGCATCTGCAATGGCAGGATCAGGATGTACAACGGTACTTGATAATGATGTATTGGCAGGATAACCCGTTCGGGGATCTATGATGTGGCTGTATTTTTTCCCTTGGTATTCAAAATAACGCTCATAACCACCTGAGGTAAACACACTTTCATCATCATTGATTTCAAGTCTTGCGATCATTTTCACCTTAGAAGTAGACAAGGGATCTCGAATACCGATGCTCCACTGACGATCACCAGCATTACCAATGGCCTGTAAATCGCCACCAGCATTGATAATGGCGTTATGGATATTCATTTTTTTCAAGGTTTGTATCGCAAGACGAATACCGTAACCTTTAGCAACGCCACCAAAATCCAGTTTAACGTGTGTATTACCCGTGCTGACTGTTTTACCCGTAATGGACAAATCTTGCATGGAAGGCGCAGATTTTAATGATTTTCTAATCGCCTGTTGAGGCGGAAAATGTTTGTTTTCTATGTCATCTTTATGAAACCCCCACAAACCAATCAAATGACCAATGGCAGGATTAAAGAGTTGATCACTTTGTTGTGACAATTGTTGGCTTTTTTGAATGATTGTTAATAAATCGTGACTAACAACGGTGGGGGTTTGAGTCGATAAATTGGCATTGAGATTAAACAGCTCACCTGCTTCCCAGACATGCCAATCTTGGTGCATTTGATTAAATTGTTGTTGTAGTTTATTGGCGGCTTGTTGTGTTTTTTGCCGACTGATGCCGTAAGTCGTTAGGCTGATCAATGTGCCGAAAGCAATAATATGTTCACTGTTTAATGGCTTAGGTTCGGAACAAGCCGATATCAGTAAAATAAGAGTGATAGCAAAAAACGTTTTTTTCAATATCCTGCTCAATTTTTCATCGTTTGCAACTGTATTTCTTTGGCGGCAGCCAGTAATGCCAAACGAGCTACAACACCATACGCATAAAAACGATTGGGGTAATGTTTTTGACCATTGGGTTGATTGGCGACAATACCTGGGTCCGCAAATGCTAAGGGTTGAAATTCCATCCCAGGTGCATTCAAATTTTCATTGCTTTTTCGTTTGGCATGAACTCGATAAAAGCCACCGACCACAAAACGATCAATCATATAAACCACAGGTTCTGCGGGTGCTTGATTGTCACCCCAGGTTTCAAAAGTATAAACACCTTCCTGCACAATCACTTTGGTGATTTTTTTACCTTCTTTTAAGGAGGACATTTTATTACGTTGTTTACGATTGAGTTCGTAAATATCAGCACCACTGTGAACCGTCATCACACCCATACCATAAGTTCCAGCATCGGCTTTAATGATAACAAAGGGTTTTTTATCAATATTGTATTGATCATATTTTACCTGAATCTCTTGAATCAGTGTATTCACAAAATCTGCCAGACAATCTTCCCCCTCTCTTTTGAGAAAATTCAATTCACCACAATTCTTAAACAATGGATTAAATAACCAAGGATCAACATCAATAATTTCTGACAACTCTTTACTGACACTTTGATAATGTTGAAAATGGTCAGACTTAAGACGAAATGCCCAACTGAGTTGAGTTGGAGGAATAATTTTTTGTGTAATGTCATTGAATATTTCAGGACATCCACCTGAGAAATCATTATTAAGTAACAACATACACGGTGTAAAACCATCGATGGTTGATATTTTATTGTCATTTTTGATAATTGGATCCAATGTCACGGTTCTTCCCGACTCTAACTTGTATTCTGTCGACTCATCCAAATCCTCAATCAAAGACCCTATCCTGACATCAAATCCTGATTTTTCAATAATTTCGCATAACGTCGCAATACTTTCAAAATATTTCAGATTGCGGGTATGATTTTCAGGAATAATTAAAACCTTATCGGCAGCAGGACAAACATGCTCAATCGCAGTTTGAATCGCATGTACGCACAAGGGAATAAAATCATTATTTAAATTATTAAATCCTGCTGGGAATAAATTAGTATCAACAGGGGCTATTTTATGCCCTGAATTTCTCAAGTCCACTGAGGCATAAAATGGAGGCGGAGTCTCTAACCATTGATGACGAAACCAGGTTTCAATCTTATTCTGATTTTGTAAAAAATGCTGTTCAAGTTCTTGCAATGAACCCGTGAGCGCAGTCGTAATATTGGGAACAGGATGATCCATTGATTTTTTGTCTGCCTAATAATTGAAAAGCCCACGAGTATAACACAAGCATTGGTTAAAATATTGGTCTTTGTACGTGTGAATTTGGAAACATATTTTTCAGTTATAATTTAAAAAATATCGTATAATCCTAATAAATCACACTCATTATTTAGGCTCATGAAACTCATAAAATCAATTCCTCTTATTATTCTACTATTTTTCATGACCGCTATTGTCTCTCAGGCACAGCAAAGAGGCTTGAAAATTAGCATAAAAAATCCCCATGGTGAGTCCATCGCCATGTACGATAATAGCTTTGCATTACTCATTGGAGCAAGCAACTATCAACATTGGCCACAATTACCTGGCGTAAAAAAAGACATCACAGCCATTCGCAAAAGCCTTAAAAAATCTGGATTTACCATAGAACAAGTAATCGATCCCGATGCAGCCGAATTAAAAAACTCAATCAATCGCTTCATCAGTCAACATGGCCACAAAAAAAATGCAAGATTACTGTTTTATTTTGCAGGTCATGGACATACCTTAAAATTATCTTATGGTGAAGACATGGGCTACATTATTCCCATTGACGCCCCAAATCCTCAATTAGATAAAATTGAGTTCATTAATAAATCACTCGACATGCAACTCATTGAAGTTTATGCCAAAAGAATTCAAGCAAAACATGCCTTATTTGTTTTTGACAGTTGCTTCTCTGGATCAATTTTTGCTCTTTCGAGAGCCGCTCCATCGCTAATTAATTACAAAACCAACCATCCTGTCAGACAATTTATTACCTCTGGCAGTGCAAATGAAACCGTGCCTGATGATAGTCTTTTTAGAAAAATGTTTGTATCAGGAATTCAAGGAGAAGCTGACCTGGATCAAGATGGTTATGTCACAGGCAGTGAGCTGGGTGGTTTTTTGCAAAGTAGAGTCATCAATTATTCCAAAAATTCTCAGCATCCTCAGTACGGAAAAATAAGAAACCCTCTGCTCGATAAAGGTGACTTTGTTTTTGTCACGCCAAACATCAACACCCAAAACAATCCTAGAGTTCAAAATAATACTTCGCAAAATTCTGCGGCCTCAGAAATGTGGTCGCTGATCAAAAATACATCTAACATCACCGATATTGATGATTTTTTATCCGCTTTTCCTAAATCGGCTTACACGCCTGCGGCAACATTAAAAAGAAAACAGCTCGTCAGGCAACATCCTAACCAAACGCCTATAAAAATTACCCTTATAAGTAATCAAGATGACAGTCTACTTACAATTGACCAACAAAAACATCAAGGCATTAGATTCAGCCAAAAGTTATTACCTGGTCATCACACCCTCTCCGTCACAAAACCTGGATTTGAAAGCTATCAATGGCAAGGAAAAATTACTCAAACGAAAACTTTTTCTGCAATACTCAAAGCATCATCAAATGCCTCGTCCATCTCCCACAAAGCAATTTCATCTAATAAAAACCGTGAAATCACGCTAACCGTTTATGTGCACCATGATGACAGCTACATTACCATTGACAAAACAAGTTCTGACGAAGCATTACATCAGGGTGAAAATATTGTTGCTTATATCAAACCTGGAAAACATAAAGTGCTGATTGAATCCCCTAATGCGCCTACTTTTTCATGGGAAGGCATGATTGATCAAAATACGGAATTAAATAAATTTCTCAACAAAGTCCCCATCTCCATACCCAAACCATTCACACTCAATATTTTGTCAAATCAGAACAACAGTAACATCAGCATTGATGAGCAATTATTTATTGGCAATAAAATCAAATTGGATGTCTCTAAAGGAATTCACCATATTTTAGTAAAAAAAGTAGGCTACAAACCATTTACATGGTCTGGACAGGTCACTAAAAACAAAACAATTCGTGTCAACCTAATCGCCTTAAATCAACATCTTTTTTCCCTTCCAGAACTGGTCAAGCTTCCTCAAGGGTGCTTTCAAATGGGCAGTAAGCGTAGTTTGTTTGGATTTGGCGACGACCCTGATGCTAAAAAAGATGAAACACAGCATGAGGTTTGCTTAGAGCAGTTCAAAATGACCAAATATGAAATTACAGAAAAAAACTTTCATGACTTCATCAGTGAAACAGGTTATCGAACACACCATCAAATTAAACCATCACAAAAACCCATCACTCATGTTAATATTTTAGACATTCAGGCTTATAGTCGCTGGCTTTCAAAAAAATCTAAACAATACTTTCGCTTACCAACAGAAGCCGAATGGGAATATGCGGCCAGAGCAAAAAGTAATAATATTCGACATTGGGGAGATGACTTCCCTGTCAATCAAGCTAACTGCCTGCAATGTAATCAAACAAAAAGCAATCAAACCCAACCCGTGGGCCAATATAAAGCCAATGATTTTGGATTACACGACATGCTGGGCAATGTTGCTGAATGGACCTGTTCATTGTATCAAAAAAAATATCAGGGATCAGAAACTCGATGCTCGTCCAATCAACAATTAGCAAGAGCCATTCGAGGCGGTAGCTGGCAAGATTCAAAAAAACAATTACGGGCAGCAAACAGAGAACAAATTAACGCAACACAATACAATCAATCCGTTGGTTTTCGCCTAGTTTCTGGCTCACCGCTTGCTGGTTTAAAATTCATTAACATTAAAGGTGGATGTTATGATATAGGGGCTATTTCGGATGATTCAAATCAAAATAATAATGAGAAAACACACAAAGTCTGCCTAAAAGACTTTGCCATGAGCCAAGTTGAAATCAGTCAGTCAAACTGGTTGAGTGTTTTTGAACAAAACCCGTCATTCAACGCCAAACAAACTTTTGAACTCGAATATTACCCTGTTGAAAATATATCATTACAGAAAATCAATCAATTTATTAATCAACTCAATCAATATCAACCTCATCAATACCGCTTACCCACAGAAGCCGAATGGGAATATGCCGCTAAAGAAAAAGGCCAGCAACAAATTTTCCCAGGGAATGAAAATATTGATGATATTGCCTGGTACAGTGAAAACAGCCAAAAACACTCTCACCCTATTGCAAGCAAACAAGCAAACAGCTTAGAAATTTTTGATTTAAGTGGAAACGTCAGAGAATGGACTTGCTCCAAATACTCCCCATCATATAATGGTGAAGAATCCAGGTGTTCCAGCATCAAATTTAAACACGATTATGTACAACGAGGTGGTGACTGGAATAGCAAAGAAAAACAGTTAAGAACATCAAATAGACGTGTCAACTCAGCAAATTACAAGCACAAAACGCTTGGTTTTAGACTTGTTAAAATTAAATAAAAAAGGAATTAACGATGTCAAATAATGATGAGCATTCAAGTATCAGTGAAAAATTGGTGGCAGCCTACGACAATGTTATCTATAAAATATACGACACCATTGATAACTCTGAAGAATCAGAAAAACCTCACTCACTTCATCAATTAATTGATAAAGCGATAGAAAGAACGGTTGAATTTGGAGAAATAACCTCTGAAGAAGCACAAAAAGTTTCTGATTATTTAAAAAGAGACATCACAGAAATCTCCAACTACATCGCTGAAGATGAAGAAAATGAACTTAAATCTTGGTTTAAATTTGACTTACAACAAATTGAAGATCGTTTTATTGAGGCATTAAACTCCATTGCAGATCCAACAAAGCTTGAATTGAATAAATTGAGTTTACAGGCAGCAGATGCAAGCATCTATAAAACAGGTGAAATCTGTAGCCCTGGTTCTCTGACCTGCCAGCATTGTGGCAAAATATTACATTTCACCAAAACGTCTCATATTCCACCTTGCCCAAGCTGTAAAAAAGTTAATTTTGTCAGAGAATAAATAGGCAATAGGCGCACTAATTTTAATCCTTCGCCACAATTTCAACACGGCGGTTAATCTGTTTATTGCGTCTTGAATTATTTAAAACCATCGGCATTCCTTCTCCATAGCCCATTGTTCTGATACGGCTTGATGAAATTGAATGATGCTGTACTAAAAATCGCTTAACCGCCTCAGCACGATTCAAACTCAACTTTAAATTAGTTTGGCGACTGCCATCAGAATCAGTGTGGCCATTAATGATAATTTTACGTTGCCTTAATGCATCATTATTGAGCGCCACACCCAATTCATCCAAAGTATCTATTGATCTATTTTTGAGTGCATAGGAATTCACATTGAATTCAATTTTTAAATTAACGGCAGATTTAGATTCATCATCCCGAACCGTAATTTTTTCTTCCTCCATATTACCAGCATCATTTCTTTTCATGATTTTAATAGAACGTGCTTTTTGAGATGAACCATAAGAACGAGTTGCACCAAAAGATCGTGTTCTAGGAGCAAAAGAACGGGTCTTAGCTGGGGCTTTTTTAGTTAATTTTTGAATCATATCATCGGCATCAGATGAAAAATTATAATCACCTGCCACCACTTCATTCATCACAAAACATGTTGCCATTAACAACGTAATCAACGGTATTTTTTTCATAGTATCACTCCTGTTTGAAATTAGGGGAGACGAAATAAATAAATGTCCAAATTGCGCAGAATTTTTGTTCGCCTTTGAAACGCAAAAATAGGTGTATAGTCGAACTACACAACTATTTTTACAACAAAAAAGGCGGACAAAAAAATTGCCATGCCCTTTGGGTACAAGCAAGCTGGATATTTATTTGTTACACAACCCCTTACCTTGAAGGCTATCCAAGAACTCAATTAATGCATTACTTGAATAAACTATTTGGTCACAAGCACATTCTATCATAGCATTAACGGTTGACGCATCCGTTTCACCAGCCCGCCTAAAATCTGTTCGTACACCAATAATTTTATCTGTTTTGGATTTTTTTGCATAGTAATAACCCACTTCCCACGCTGTTCCATCATCCACCATTGCACCATCTAAAATGGCAACAAGAATTTGGGTCGTTTCCAAATGTGTTCGACAAACTTCAAAAATATGAGTATTGGCTGTTGCCCCTAACTTTTTAATTTCATCTTCAGATATTAGCTCAAAAGGCCAAACAACATGATATGACGTATTTAAATTAAGCAATTTCTCTTTTAAATCACGTAGCCAGGATTGCTCTGCTTCAGAAAATAATGCCCCTGCAAGATAAATAGTCTTCAAAGAATTTCCTTTTTTAAAATTGTTGTTTCGCTATATCTATCACCGATCGAACTTCTGCTGGCAATTTCTGCTCTGCTTTTTTTAACCATAAATTCACCGATGGAATAACTTGTGATTGTCGCCACCATGATTTTTCCTTGAGTGATGTATTTTCACCAACAATTACAATCAACACCACAATAATCACACCTCTTATGGTACCAAAAGCCATTCCCAAGAATCGATCAATGCCACTCATACCACCTTTATTCATGATAGATTTTGCCATGGAACTGATGACAGAAAATATTAAAATCACAAAAATCAATATGGCAGAAAATACCACAAAATAACGAACTGATTGCTGACTGATAATTGATGCAACCAAATGGGTATAATCATGGGTATAAATAAATGCAACTCTAACGCCTATCGCCCACCCTGTAATTGAGATAATTTGCCTAACAGCTCCTGTCGAATAACTCATTATTACAGAAACAAGTAAAATACCGATTAATACTAAATCTATTTCTGGCATTTATATTCCCCCATTTCGTGCCCAACCCTTAGGGGATGCGCAATAAATAAACATCCAACTTGCTTGTTTTTTTGTCCGCCTTTTTTGTTGCAAAAATAGTTGTGTAGTTCGACTATACGCCTATTTTTGCGCCTCAAAGGCGAACAAAAATCCTGCACAATTTGGATGTTTATTTATTTCGCTTCCCCTTATTAAAATGTAAGGAGTATAAAAAATTTCACAAAAAATACAATAAATACCCCGTAACTATTGAGTTATACTTTACAAGTATATACCTAAAAGTCGAGATAAATTATGAAAACCAGAATCACCGAACTTTTCTCCATTCAGCACCCCATCATCCAAGGTGGAATGCAATGGGTATCCAAAGCAGAGCTGGTTGCTGCTGTAGCTAATGCTGGTGCATTGGGTTTTTTGACGGCACTGACCCAACCCACTCCTGAAGATTTACGCAAAGAAATAAGCAAAACACAGCAATTAACCTCGAACCCTTTTGGGGTTAATTTAACCATCATGCCAACCATCAAACCCGTACCTTACGAGGAATATGCAAAAGTCATCATTGAATCAGGCATTAAAATTGTAGAAACGGCAGGACGCAATCCTGAACCTTACATGCCGACATTAAAGGCAGCGGGCATTAAAGTTATCCATAAATGCACCTCTATCCGTCATGCCATCAAAGCCGAAAAAGTAGGTTGTGACGCCGTCAGTATTGATGGCTTTGAATGTGCTGGTCATCCAGGAGAAGATGACATTCCAGGCTTAATTTTAATTCCAGGCACCACTCAAAAATTAACCATTCCCGTGGTTGCATCGGGAGGCTTTGGTGATGCCAGAGGACTGGTTGCCGCTTTGGCTTTGGGTGCAGATGGCATCAACATGGGAACACGTTTTTTAGCCACTGAGGAAGCACCTGTTCACCACAATATTAAGCAAGCTCTGGTTGATGCCGACGAACGTCAAACAACATTGATTTTTCGACCGTTAAAAAATACCGCACGCGTCTTTAAAAATAATGTATCCATTGAGGTCAATCAGATAGAAAAACAGCCAAAACATAGTTTTTCTGACATTCAACACTTGGTTTCAGGCATCAAAGGTCGTCAAGCTCTCGAACAGGGAGAGATTAATGAAGGTGTCTGGACAGCAGGCATGATTGCAGGATTAATCAATGATATTCCAAGTGTCGAACAGCTTGTTAGTCGCATCACAACTGAGGCGGAAAACATCATTAAAAATAGGCTGAACAACATCATTGAGTAGGTGAACATAATTAGGTAACTCGCAATAAATAAACTACCCATCTTACTGGCTCTTTTGTCC
>JABHHM010000044.1 GCA_018671575.1 Methylococcales bacterium
AATCATCAACATCTTCCCTTAAATTGGTAAAACCCCATGCTATAGATTGATTCATGCCAAGAATAATACCTGGAATACCTGGAATAGCAGTTCCAACAACCCATTCATCGGCTGAAACTCTCATTCTCATGGCATACCAAATCATTGGAACACCGTAACCCAAGTGAGGATCATTAACGACAAAAGTATGTTTTTTATCACGCCAAACCCAATTATTACTACCTGGCATACTGTCATCCACTTTAACGGTTACATTAGCCAATTCTTTTGAGATATTTTTTGCGATGGGCGATATGGGAAGCCAACTTGATTGTTTGGGTAATGTGACCTGATTATTTGATTCACCAAACATTGTTTTATTCCAAGGATGATTGGTACTGAATAAAAACTTAGCCCAATCCTCGCTCATCGCCGACTTCCATAACCCCTGAATTTCCTCACGATAAATAACAGTTGATAAATTATTCGCCATGGTCATCAGAATTAACATTGAATCACTACCACTCCATAACCGAGGTTGTTCTGCCATGATGTAATATTCATAACCCCATTGATTTTTATATTGTTTGATAAAACGATTAACGCCATGAGTATATTCATCAACAAATTTCTTTTCATCTTGAGGCAGTTGTGAATACAAATGTTCAGCAGTTGTTCGCCAAAATTCTTGACGTTGTTTGGTGTCATATTTCAATGCCATACTACCAAACCATTCACTCAATTCTCCTGCAGCCACACGTCGCATTAAATCCATTTGCCACAACCGTTCTGAAGCAATGGTAAAACCTTGTAATTCAATCAACTCTTCCCAGCCAGTGGCTGAAATAGTTGGAATCCCATTCGCATCAAAATCAATATTTTTTTTGTATTGAGACCATTGCTGTTGATTTAAGCCTTGTTCGAGCATCACACCGCAACCAGACAAAAAAATAATGATATAAAAACCAAACACAATCATTAAAAAATTTTTCATTGTTATTTGTAAAACCTCCAGAATTTTTTATAGTAAAATTATAAACACAGATCGTGAAGTAAACTATAATGATAGATTAAACATTTTAGGAATTGCTCAAAAATCACTATGAAAATATCCATTATTTTATTAAAAGGTCCTTATCAACATCAGTCATCAGATACCGCACGTCTCTTCATTGAATCTGCTTTAAAAAAAGGTCACGAAATCCAAGGTGTCTTTTTTTATCAGGATGGCGTACTAAATGCAAACAAACACATGGATCCACCTCAGGATGATCGTAATTTAGGTAAATTCTGGCAACAATTGGCAGAAAAAAACAATGAAATGATTGTTTGCATTGCAGCTGGAAAAAGAAGAGGCATTAATGAGGAAATTTGTATTCCTGGCATTAAAATTTCAGGCTTAGGGCAACTTGCTAAAATGATCAAAAACTCTGATCGAGTCATTACTTTTTAGAAGGAATTAGATAAATGTCACAAAAAATGATGATTATGATCCATAAAACACCGCATGGCACTATTGCCGTTCATGAAGCAGTTGAAGTCATGTTTATTATGGCGGCTTACGAAATGGGGTTATCTGTAGTTTTTACGGATGATGCTGTCCTTTCCTTATTAAAAAGCCAAGATACAACAGACATTGGAATTAAGGGTTTTGTTAATTCACTTAAAGCCCTAATAGATTGGGATGTCACCCAAGTTTATGTTGATTCAAATGCATTAGAACAAAGAAATGTCCTCTCTGATCAGCTGATTTCCATTGGTAATGACGAAGAAACGGATGAACCTGTTTATGCATCAGCCATCAACCGAAAAGAAATCAGACAAATGATGTCTGAACAGAACCATATTTTATCATTTTAATCTGAATTTAATCAATATGTTACATACAATCAATCAATCCCCATTTGAATCATTGGTACTGGAAAACTCCTTACCTTTTATTGCAGAAAATGATGTCATTTTATTAATTGAAAATGGCGTTACTGCGGCTAAAGCAAAAACATCAAAATCAATACTTATTGAAGCACTTATCAAAAAAAACCAAGTATTTGCTCTTGATGCAGACCTCAAAGCCAGAGGCATTGAAGACTTGATCAATGGAGTCAAAACAATAGACTATGATGGATTTGTTGACTTAGTTGAACAACATGTGGTCAAGAACTGGTTTTAGGACATAGAGCCCACTACAGCGGGCAAGTTTATAAATACTTGAAATTGACCTGACTTTTTAACCATGAAGCATCTGAATTAAGACCTGGGAAATTGCCGAGAACCCAGGCTTTGTCAGAATAAGGTAAACATGGTGAAAGATGAGTTTTCGGACAGCCTCCTAGATATTGAGCGTTATACCATATCTCTGGTTTTTTCAGTGTCTTTATCCAGATTTTTACCTCGCCCCATTAACTCTTCAACCACTTGGATTGTCAGCAAATTGGTAGATCCACTTCGACCAACGGGGACACCACATATTACTGCAATTAATTCATCATTTTTAAAAATAGAACGATCTAACATTAACTGACAACAACGTCTTATCATACTTTCCATTCGACCATAATGACTAGTAGAGTATGCGTAAACACCATAATTCAAAGATAATAATCTTGCTTTAGCAATCGTGGTTGTAATTGCCAAAATAGGAACATTAGGACGATAGCGACTCATTTTTTTAGCGGTATTACCACTGGATGTCGGCACTAAAATATTGGTTACTTTTAATTCTCTGGCCGCCAGCCAAGCACCTTTACACACTAATTCAGAAATATCCTCCAACTTAGCACTCACCGCAATATCATCATGCCATTTAGAGACTTCTGCTTCGGCAATATTAGCTATTTTTACAATGGTTTGTATTGACTCAATGGGGTGTTTACCGACACTGGTTTCACCCGATAACATCACCGCATCAGCACCCTCAAAAATTGAGTTAGCGACATCAGAGGTTTCTGCGCGAGTTGGACGTTGGTTTTGTATCATACTTTCCAGCATTTCTGTGGCGACAATAACAGCCTTGCCCTTACGACGACAATTTTTGATGATACATTTTTGCACAATGGGAACTTCTTCTGCTGAAATTTCAACCCCCAGATCCCCTCTTGCAACCATGACGATATCAGAAGCATCAATAATACTTTTTAAATTATCAACCGCATAGCGACTTTCAATTTTTGCAATAATAGAAGTTAAACCATCTTCTCTCTCAATTAATTTCCTAACTTCTTTAACATCACTTTCATCACTAACGAATGATGCAGCAATAAAATCAACACCTTGACGCACAGCAAATAAAATATCAGAAGCGTCTTGTTCCGATAAAAAAGGCATGGGTAATTTGATTCCAGGAATATTAACGCCCTTCTTAGATTCGAGTTCACCACCTCTGGTCACGGTACAAACCAGATAATCTGGCTCAATTTTTGTTACCTTTAATTCTATTTTTCCATCTGAAACCAGTACAATGGCTCCCACATCAAGCACTCTTGGTAATGCAGAATAATTAACGCAAATATCAGTCGCAGTGGTTGCATTTGGTTTGCCATGTATTTTTACTTCGGCTCCATTGACCAAAACACTGGCTTCATTAACTTCTGTCAGCCTAACCTCTGGCCCTTTGGTATCAACCATGATACCAACTTCTTCAGACAACTCACGCACATCATGAATAATACCTTCTGCTTCTGCTTGAGAAGAGTGACTCATATTAATCCTGATGACATTACAGCCTGCATCAATTAGCTTTTTCAGCATAGATGGACTACGTGTTTTTGGTCCTATGGTTGCAATAATTTTTGTTTTTTTCACAAAGTAACCTTTTATCAAATATTTATAATTGAGATTTAGAGACAGTAATTGAGGAACAGGAATTAAAAACTATTTAATGATCGTCCCTAACCAATCGGATACGGCCTTTAATAACACTTCATTTTTATCTTTAAAATAATGATCTGCATCTGGGATCATTAATTGCTTAGACTTTAAATGCCCAGCCTGTTTTATTAACTTTAATCGTTTGCCTGCATTCCTAATCACAGCAGGATATTCATCAGCCCCATACAAATCAAAAACAGGAACAGATAACATATCCAAAGGGAAAGGTTGTTTCATTGGTTGCTTATAATCTGTAGCACCCATACCAATTCCAATAAAACCATCTATTAATTGATCTCCCTGCTGCCTTAACCATGACATTGACATATGCACACTACAACTATGGGCAATAATTACAATTCGTTTCATGCCCTTTTTTTTCAAATATTGAATAGATGCTTCAATTCGGGAAAATGACTCTGGAAATATATTCCGATACTCATAGTATTTTGCCTTTTTTGTCAGCACAGGCATTTGAATAGACAGTGTATTCCAACCATGCTCAATTAACCCTATTCTGAGGGGAGACACTACATTTTCCCAATCAGGATGATAACCACGTCCATGCATTATGATAACAGAATCAGTGGTATTAGCTTCATCTACTTCAGTAAAAATCGTTAAAAAAGAATGAGAACCCGCATTAAGATAAACAGCGTCACCATCCATTATTGAATCAACGATTTGATCTCCCAAACGTTTTTCACGCTCAAGATCTGACGCATTAATAATACAAGGCAATAATAAACAGAGAATAATGAGGCATTTTAGATTTAACATACTTGTATATTTTAGGGTATTTGAAAAACATTATCTTGGAAAATTGGTTAATATTTAACAATAAAATAATAAATGTAAACACCATCATTACATTCAACTGATTTTTTATAATTTTTAAA
>JABHHM010000290.1 GCA_018671575.1 Methylococcales bacterium
ACACGCCTATTTTTGTAACAAAAAAGACGAACAAAATTTCTGCGCAATATGGGTAGTTTATTTATTGCGCGTTACCTTACTTTTGTTTTATTTTATTAATTTTTAGTCGCAAGGCATTTAATTTGATAAAACCTTCAGCATCTTTTTGGTCATAAGCTCCATCGTCATCTTCAAATGTAGCAACATCTTCATCAAATAGACTGTCAGTATCAGAACGTCGCCCAACTACCTGAACGTTTCCTTTGTATAACTTAACATTAACATCACCGTTCACTGTCTTTTGTGATTCATCAATCATTGTCTGCATCATGACACGTTCTGGACTAAACCAATAACCGTTATAAACCAATGTGGCATATTTTGGCATTAGCTCATCTTTTAAATGGCAAACTTCACGATCAATGGTAATCGACTCAATCGCTCGATGAGCTTTCAACATAATCGTGCCACCTGGAGTTTCATAGCACCCACGGGATTTCATTCCAACATATCTGTTTTCAACAATATCAACTCGCCCTACTCCATGTTGATTACCCAACTGATTAAGCTTGGTTAAAACCTGAGCAGGCGTTAACGGCTCATCATCTATCGCAACAATATCCCCTTTTTTATAGGTCAACTTAATGATCAAAGACTCATTGGGCGCCTCTTCTGGCGATACACTCCAACGCCACATATCATCTTCTGGTTCGGCCCAGGGGTCTTCTAAAATTCCACCTTCATAAGAAATATGTAATAAGTTAGCATCCATTGAATAAGGTGATTTTTTACCACGCTTCATTTCAACAGGGATTTGATGTTTTTCTGCATAACTTAATAACTTTTCACGAGAATTTAATTCCCATTCACGCCAGGGCGCAATGATATTAATATCAGGATTTAGAGCATAAGCCCCCAGTTCAAATCGTACCTGATCATTACCTTTACCCGTTGCACCATGAGAAATAGCGTTAGCTCCTGTTTCAGCAGCTATCTCCACTAATCGCTTAGAGATTAATGGCCTAGCAATAGATGTACCTAATAAGTATTCACCTTCATAAATTGCATTTGAGCGAAACATTGGAAAAACATAATCTCTAACAAATTCTTCCTGTAGATTTTCTATGTATATTTCTTTAATCCCCATTTGCTTGGCTTTTTCCCGAGCAGGCTCTACTTCCTCTCCCTGGCCGATATCTGCCGTAAAAGTCACCACTTCACATTGATAAACCTCTTCCAGCCATTTCAGAATAACAGAGGTATCAAGCCCACCAGAATAGGCCAATACAACTTTATTAATTGTTTCTTTATTGATGCTTCCCATAGTTATAGTTTCCCTGAGTGTTACTAATGAATTTATCCTATAGATTTGTCACCTCTTGTCAATATACTTATCAGAATTAGATAATTTTAAAAAACTTTTCAAAGCACCTTGACATTTTATGTCAACAACCCCATAATATGTCTAACAGTTACAAAACAAGATTATTTTTAAACAACAAATTAATCATCAAACTGGATAACTTTTAAATTATAATAAAACGAGGAGATCGACAATATGAGTATTATGAATAAATTATTTACAGCTGTACGTGGTGCTTTTACTGAAGCTGGTGAAGCTGCCGTTGACTCACAAGCCATGAGAATATTGGATCAGGAAATGAAAGATGCTAAAAAACATTTAGATGAAGCAAAAGAAAATTTAGCCAAAGTTATGGCTGAACAAATGGGTGTTGAACGTGAAGTTAAACGCTTAACATCTTCTGTATCAGAACATGAAGGTTATGCGATTCAGGCAATGGAAAAAGGTGACGATACATTGGCACTGCAAATTGCTGAAAAAATTGCTGAATTCAGTAATGATCTGGAAGCGCAACAATCAGTTCTTGATAGTTACAATCAGCAAATTTCAACCTTAAAACAGACCATTAAAAATACTGACCGTAACATTCAGTCAATGGAACGAGAAATATCTGTTGTCAAAACCACAGAAAGCGTTCAAAAAGCGAGTTCTGCAGCGGCGGCAAAATTTTCTGGAACTAATTCATCCATGAAATCAGCCACTGACTCTTTAGAACGCATTAAAAACAGACAAACTAAGAAAACAGACCAAATGAATGCGGCTCTGGAACTTCAAAAGTCTGAAAGTGGTGACGAACTGAAAGATAAAATGAAGGCTGCTGGCATTATTTCAAGCTCTGCTTCTGGCAATGATATTTTAGCTAAGCTGAAAGCCAAACAAGGCAAATAAACATATAATTATGTTCACCTACAAGACCTCTTCGGAGGTCTTTTTTAACATCAAAGGGTTCATTAATTTTCTCAAATGAGGCAATAAGTCGGTTGCCAATAATCCTCTTTCTCCTGTAGTAACTGCCATATCGGCAGCTTTACTGTGAATACAAACAGCCAATGGTATCGCCACATTCATTTCAAACTGTTGAGCAATCAATCCTGCTATAACCCCCGTCAAAATATCCCCCATCCCTCCTGTTGCCATACCAGGATTACCATCAGTACAGATTGACATAGATTTATCTGGTGACATAACAAGACTTCCAGACCCTTTCAAAACAATAAAACCAGAGTATTTTTTTTGCAATTCAGCAATGACTTTGAATCGGTCATGTTGAATATTTTTTACGGTACAATCCAATAATCTTGCGGCTTCACCTGGATGAGGTGTCAGCACCCAATTATTTTTGCCAAAATCAATTTTTAATTCTACCAATAAGTTAAGTGCATCGGCATCCAAAACCAATGGCTTATTTGACTTTAGAATTTCACTAAAAAACAACCTTCCCCATTGTTTCATCGTTAAACCAGGACCAATCACAATGACAGATGATTGATTAATCAATTCTTTCAATTCCGTCAGTTCATCCATTTCATGGCACATAATTTCAGGTGTATGACTGTTAATAATGACAGCATTACCTGGTCGAGTCACCACACTAACCAATCCAGCCCCCACTCTTAAACAGGCTTCTGCTGCCATTCGAATAGCACCCGCATAGCCATAATTGCCACCAATAAGTAACACATGACCATTCTGACCTTTATGAACTGATTGTCTTCTCGGTATTAAATATTTTTTAAAATGAGCATATTTTATCAACCGTGCATCTTCTTTGGTATTTTGATAAACACTTTGTGGAACACCTAAATCATCAAAATTTATCTGGCCACAACATTGCTTTCCTTCAGCAGTAAACATACCTTGTTTAAGGCCAATAAAACTGACTGTAGCAGTCGCCTGAACAGCAACCCCCATCACGGCACCATTATCAGAATTCAACCCTGACGGAATATCAACAGACACCACATCACATGCAGATTGATTGATTTGATTAATAACTAACGCCCAGTCCCCCGTTATTTCACGCTCCAATCCCGTACCGAACAAGGCATCAACTAATAAATATAGACCTACGGGTAAAACCCCTGAAAAACACTCAATTTTGCCACCAGAATATAAGAAGCCATTCTTTGCTAAAAGCGCATCATCTTTAATTTTTGAAGGATCACCACATTGAATGATGACTACCTTCAGCCCTGCTTGCAGCGCCAACCTAGCGATGATAAATCCATCACCAGCATTATTGCCAATACCACAAACAATCATCAGCACTTTAATATCAGGCCAACCCGTCTTGATGAGATCAAATACTGCCTGACCAGCACGTTCCATTAAAACGATACCAGGAACTGCATTCTCTTGAATCATCACTCGATCGAATTCTCTTACATTGGATGCTAAATAACAGTCATCAGGTAACTCATCATATTGGGTTTTCAAATGTATTAATCCGACCCTGCAAATATTTTATACGCAGGATTTTTAGTTTCATCCCAGAAAGGATAATCAAGACTTTTCATAAACTGACAGAATTCATTTTTCTCATCCAAAGGAACTTGTGCACCGACCAAAACACGACCATAAGCTGCCCCCTG
>JABHHM010000043.1 GCA_018671575.1 Methylococcales bacterium
AGTTTCAGTTTCAGTTTCAGAAATAGACTTTACCTGAATACCTTTCAACGCAAGAATTTTCTTTAATTTTTTGACGGCAACACAGTTCACCACCCCCTGTACCAACTGCCCTTTTAAATTATTTCCTTCAATATAAAATGATTTTTTGACTTCAGGCTCAGCCAAAGACTTATTTTGAGGCTTTACCTTTTCTGAAACCTTACCAACCACGGCGGGCTGATTTGTCTGCACAGAAGAATCATTTTTTCCTGAACGAACAGATTTAACTTTTATACCTTTTTCTTCCAATACAGCAATGAGTTTTTTAACAGCGACACAATTAACAATCCCCGAAATCAACTGGCCTTTTACATTAACCCCCTCAATATAAAAAGGTTTTTTATCACTTTCCTTGATATCAGAATGATTAACTTTAGAATTTTTAAATGCCATATTTGTACGCTACAATTATTCCCACCATATTTCATAATATCTTTAATTATATTATGATGCGTCGTCAGATAACTATAATTATAGTTGGTCAAAAAAATACTAAAGGAGAAACTCCATGAAAAATATAATCAAAATAATACTAACCAGCATTCTTTTACTAACCAGCGTCAACAGCATTGCTCAACAAAACCAATCAGCACTCAATGTGCAACAAAAAATGCAAATGATGCAAATGATGCGCCCAATGATGAAAACCATGATGGAAAGCATGATGGGTGGTTACCTAGAATATATCAATAAACCTGAAACCATTGAAAGCCTAGCGTCATTTAATAAGAAATTTTATGACAGCTTAATCGCTAAAGGTTTTACCAAAGAAGAAGCCTTAAAAATAATTATTTCAGCTAACCTACCCACCTACCCATCAATGAAATAAAAAAATATTTGGAAAAAACCTAATGAAACCAGACCAACCCAAGGCAATCCATTTAAAAGATTATCAAGCCCCTGCTTATCTCGTTGAAAATATTTATTTAACTTTTGAATTAGGTGCAACGACAACTGTCACGTCACTACTCAATATTAAAGCTGAATTAAACACCGCTCAACAGCCTTTGGTTTTAGATGGCATTGATCTCGAATTAGTTTCAATTAGCATTAACCAAAAACCACTATCGACCAATGACTATACTGTGTCTGATGAACAGCTAACCATCACCAAAGTACCCGATGCTTTTTCACTTGAAATCATCACCAAAATAAAACCTGATGAAAATACCTCTTTGGATGGTTTGTATCAATCCAGCGGTAATTTTTGTACACAATGTGAAGCCGAAGGCTTTAGGAAAATCACTTATTTTCTTGATAGACCTGATGTCATGACCAGTTTTACCGTCAAGGTAATTGCAGATAAAAGCAATTACCCTGTGCTTTTATCCAATGGTAATTTAATCGAAGAAGGTAAATTAAATGACGGGCTTCATTTTGCCGTATGGCACGATCCCCATCGCAAACCTTGCTATCTATTTGCACTGGTCGCAGGCAAGCTAAAATACATTGAAGATCACTTTGTAACCCAATCTGGCAAACAAGTTTTGTTGCGAGTGTATGTTGAGCCTCAAAACATTAAAAAATGTGAACATGCCATGCAGTCTCTCATCAAATCAATGAAATGGGATGAAGAAACCTTTGGACTAGAATATGACCTAGATCGCTACATGATTGTTGCCGTGGATGATTTCAATATGGGCGCAATGGAAAATAAAGGATTAAACGTTTTTAATTCACAATATGTACTGGCTCAGCCTGACACCGCAACAGATCAAGACTATGAAAATATAGAAGGTGTCATTGGTCATGAGTATTTTCATAACTGGACAGGCAACCGAGTCACCTGTCGAGACTGGTTTCAATTAAGCTTAAAAGAAGGCTTAACAGTCTTTCGAGATCAGGAATTTTCCTCTGAAATGGGTTCGAGAGCGGTCAAACGAATTGATGATGTCAAAGTATTACGCACCCGTCAATTCCAGGAAGATGCGGGGCCAATGGCACATCCTATTCGACCTGAATCTTATATTGAAATCAGCAATTTTTATACGGTAACTGTTTACAATAAAGGTGCGGAAGTCATCCGAATGATTCACACCTTACTTGGCAAACAAGGCTTTCGCCGAGGCATGGATCTTTATTTCCAAAGACATGACGGTCAAGCTGTAACCACTGAAGACTTTGTCAGTGCCATGGCTGATGCCAATAAGGTTAATTTGGATCACTTCCAACGCTGGTATCAACAAGCAGGTACTCCTGTTGTTGACATCCAAAACAAATATGATGCAGACCAGAAAAAACTCACTGTCACCCTCCAACAAAGCTGCCCCCCCACACCAAAACAAAATAAAAAACAGCCCTTTCATATTCCGTTGGCATTTGGCTTGCTTGGAAAAAACGGACAAGCACTGGATATCAAATCAAAAGATAATCAGCTGATTCAACGTGATGGCAACACCATTCTTGAATTAACCAAACAAAATCAAACATTTGAGTTTTTAGAAGTTAATGAAAAACCTGTTTTATCCGTATTTAGAGGTTATTCTGCCCCAATACAGCTCAAACATATACCGTCAGATGATGATCTATATTTACTCATGGAACATGACTCAGACTCATTTAATCGCTGGGAATCAGGTCAACAACTCGCCATTAAAACCTTGTTAAAAATGATCCAACAAATCAAACAAAAACAAGCATTTGAGCAACCTGACAGATATATCCATGCAGTGAAAAAAATACTTGAAAACAA
>JABHHM010000042.1 GCA_018671575.1 Methylococcales bacterium
TGTCTGAAGTTTGTTTTTGTGAGATAAAAAGTCCAGCCGCATCATCTTTGGCGCTGTTGATTCTAAGGCCAGTTGATAATCTTTCCAATGAAGTTCCCAGTGTGCCTTGTGAGCTACTTAAACTTCTTTGTGCGAATAATGAATGTACGTTTGTATTGATTGATAACATGGCTGATCCCCTAAGTATTTTTTTAATTTGTTTCTGTTGTTTAAGTTAACGACAGGATAAGTGGGATCTTTAAGTTTTTCTGAGGGTTTTTTGTAAGTTGTTGTAATTTATGTATTTTGTTGTGTTCTTTTGAGAAAGGATTTTTAGATTTTCTTTAATAATCCCACTGCTTCACACCTTCTAGCACTTTCTAATAATAGGTGAAAAGGGCTGTGACTGCGTTGTGCAATTTGAAATAAGTCATGGTCACCATCAGAAAGGTTTAATAGCCATTTCATGGCGATTAAATAGTCTTCGGTTTGTTTGTTGGCACCTAAAGTTGAACAAAGTCCTCTTTTGCCTAATTGTGGTTCACCAAATGGCATTAGGTTTTGGTATTTGTGATTATTTTCCATTGCCATACAAATATCAAAATAAACATCAATGGACTCTTTTAATGCGTCAAAAGAGATGAGCTGTTTGTTGTCAAGAGAGGTGTGGTATTCTGGGAATGCTCCATAAGGGGTTCTAATCAGTGAGCCTACAGGTAAATTAAAGCCAGGTGAGCAATATTGTCGTTCATCGCTACCTGTAGGGCCAAATCCCAATGGTTTCCAGTCGTTTTGAAAGCGATCCCTTAAGATGATCTGGGCGGCTTGATCTGCCATTGAGTTTTCTTGTCTGGAATATTTATAAGAAAAATGTTTGTCTTGGCCAATACACGTCACGACATAACCTGCCACCATTTTTTCTTTCATTTGTTTGCCGTAAAGCGACAAATAGGCAATGCTACCAATGGTTTCTGGGCAAAAGACGAAACGATAGGTATATTTGCGCTTTGCTAATGATGCCAATCGGCGATATAGAAATGCAGCCACTAAAGGGCCTGATAACTCATTGTTTGCCATGGATGGGTGGCAGGTGTAGGTGGATATTAGAATCTCTTGATCTGTTTCACCTTCTAATAATAAGTGAGATAGCGTCATTGAGCCATCAATGAGTTTAGAGTCAATAAAAACCTGATATTGCCCTTCTTTAGGCAGTTGTTGGCGTTGTTGGTGGCTTAAACAAAATCCCCAGCGATCTTGATAATAACTGGTGACATAGGGAATGGCTTCTGGCATATCAGGAAGACTATGCAGGTGTTGATCAAGTTCTTGCCATGATAATTGACCCTGAAAAGGGATGGACGGGTTGACAAGATGTAGATTGTTGGTTTTTATATCAAGTATTTTTTCACCAGAAGGTGCAATGATGTAAGCTTCGTTAATTATCCACTCTTTTGGAATATTCCAGTCAAATACAGCAGTGCCAGAAGCTATTTCTATGCGTTCAAAAGGAATGATTTCTGATAATATTTGATGAGTCTGACGAACACCATCTCCAGTTAAACTACGAAATAAAGGCCATAAACGGTCAAAGTATGCTTCAATTTCGGTTGTGGATTCTTCTGTTGTATCTGGGTAAATTAAGCTCATGTTGTTAATATTGAAGATTTGATTTTTTAATTACCCCATATTAAAAATTGCCTCGGGTTCTGTCAACGATTTGACAATGCAAAAATTAATTATTTTCAAATAAAACTACAGAAAAGTATGATGTTGACGATTACTGTTATGAGTCTATTTGATTAGGCGTTATAATGCCGTTAAAAAAATAATTGGAGTTGCCATGATGAAAGGTTTAGAGCATCTTATCATACCCGCATTTGATTTAACTGAATCGAGTACCATTGTTGATGCCATTAAATGTCTTGAAAATAATCATTGGATGATTATTTCAGTTGTTAATGAAGCAGGCGAGCTTTGTGGTGTTGCGTCTTCTGGAGATTTAAGAAAAGCCATTTTAAATGGTCAGCCTGCTGATACCGCATTATCAGAGGTGATGAATAAACAGCCCGTTTTTATTAAGAAAAAAGAGATCAGTAACCATAAAAATTTAGGAAAAATACTGGACAGTATTAGAAAAAAATATGGTCAATTAGAACTGATGTATGCGATGGTGCCAGTGGTTGATGATGAATTAAAATTAATCGGTATGATCAATCTGGATTCATTGACTTATTTTAAGGCAGACGATTCAAAACCCAGCAGGAAAACAGCCTTAATTGTTGGTGGTGCGGGTTATATTGGCTCTGTTTTAACCAGAATGTTAATTGAAAATGGTTGGGCGGTTCGAGTTTTGGATAACTTATTGTATTATCCTCATTCATTGAAAAGTCTTGAAAATGATGAGCATTTTAAATTTATTCATGGCGATGCCGCCAATATAGATGATATTGTCTGTGCATCTGAAGGTATAGATGCGGTTGTATATCTTGCTGAACTGGTGGGGGATCCTGCCTGCTCGATGGCTCCTCAGGCGGCTTTGAAGACAAACTATTTGTCGGTTAATTCAATGGCTCATTTATGTTCTCACTTAAATATTAACCGTTTTGTTTATACTTCATCTTGTAGTGTTTATGGCGCGAGTAAAGATCCCGATGAATTGCTGACCGAGCAATCTCCATTAAACCCTGTTTCTTTATATGCACGAATAAAAACCATGGTTGAACAATCTATTTTGTCGGTTTGTCATTTACCTAATCCACTGTTTGCTCCCACTATTTTAAGATTAGGGACTGTTTTTGGTCACTCATATCGTCCACGATTTGATTTAGTCGTTAATGTTTTTGCCAAAAATTCGATACAAAAAGGCTCTATCGACATTTTTGGTGGCAATCAATGGCGCCCAAATGTTCATGTGAGTGATGTGGCAAATGCCATTCAGGTCGTATTGAATGCCCCCATAGAAAAAGTCAGGGCGCAGGTGTTTAATGTGGGTAGTAGTGAAATGAATCATACCATCAGCGATTTAGCAGATATTGCTCAGAAAGTTTTTCCAGGCATTAAATTGATTAAGCGAACTGAATCAGTTGATGAAAGAAATTATCGAGTTAAATTTGATAAAATTGAATCAACACTGGGTTATCGTGCCAAAGTGAGTGTTGAAGATGGAATGCTGGAACTTAAAAAAGCATTTGAAAATAAAGAATTTGATGAGGTAGAAGATAATCCTCATTATAGCAATTTGTTAAAAATGCAGGAGTTACAGTTGGATTGATGTCAAATTAGACGATTCAAAAATAACTTTTACAATTTGCGAAGAAATTTTGTTTGTCTTTTTTGTTACAAAAATAGGTGTATAGTCGAACTACACAACTATTTTTGTGCCTCAAAGGTGAATAAAAATTCTGTACAATTTGGATATTTGTTGCATGTATCCTTAAGCTCTAACTTTCTTGAATCGTTCGCTAAACTGTTGGTTTTTATCAATTTTAATTCTTACTGGGCGTTTATAAGATTGTAAATGTTGCTTGCAATATTTTTTGAGGCGTATTTTAAATAGCTTTTTATCTTCCTCTTGTTTCAAGCGAACCTTAACGCAGACCATTTGTCCTGTAATCATATTGGCTTCAGGATAAACCGTCACTTCAGCAATGTTATCAAGTTTTTGTAAGGTGCTTTCTATTTCAACGGGATGAACTTTTTCGCCTCCCACATTAATAATTTCAGACTTTCTACCAATAATCTTAAAATAATCACCTTCTTGTTCGACAAGGTCACCTGTAATAAACCAGCCATCCTTTGTAAATGGATTGGGTGCGTTAAGATAACCTAACATGGCGGACTGAGCTTTGATTTGAAATATGTTATCCACAACCCGAGTTTTGAAACCTTCTCCACCCAGTTTTACCCAAAGAGAGTGAGAGTTTTTGGATTTTGAACGTAAAATACCTATTTCTGATAAACCATAGGTTTGTTGTAATCTGATTTCAGGAAATAACTTATTAAAGCGTTTTAGCGTACTTTCTGGCATGGGTTCAGTGCCATAAGTTACTGTTTTTAAAGTGGATAAGTCATAACGTTTATAGGCTTCACTGATTAATACTAAATTAATAAATGTGGGAGAGGTTGGTAATAATGCGACTTGGTATTTATCAATAGAGGATAAAACGGCATCAGGACTCCTGTCTGGAACAGTCACGATAGTGCCACCATTGGATAACAGATATAATAGCGTATTCAGTCCGCCAATATGATCATAAAGCAAAAAAGTGACGGCAGTGACTCGGTTTCTGGTGACTTTAAATTTTTCTAAAATACCTATTAAGTCGTGAACAGCGGCTTTACTTTTTCCCGTTGATCCTGATGAAAATAATACTAAACCAGGGTGCTCTGTTTTGCGTAAATGCTGATAATGTGGGTGGTTAGCCGTATTGTTTAATTTAATGGGAAATTCAATTTGATCCGTTGCACTGATTTTTGCAAGCCATTCACATTGTCCCACCTCAATAAACTCTTGGGCTTTTTCTTTAACGGCACTGGTGAGTGGAACAAATACACATTTTAGTTGAATTAATGCCAGTAATGCGGCAACTGCCGTGGGCGAAAAGTCAGCTTCAACAGCCACAACATCACCTTGTTTAACACCCGAATCAATAATGCCCTGCTTCATTTTTTCTGTGGTATCTAATAGCCATTGATAATTATAATTTTTGTCATGCCAGACAATGGCTGTTCGATGTTTATTTTCTTGCATTACTTTTAACAAAAATTCAATGGCCATGGTTTTAAATTCCTCCAAGATAGAGTATTTGTCCAGTAATAAACTGGCTTTGTGGTTTGATGTAGAAGTCGATTACATTGGAAACATCTTCAAAAGAACCTTTTTTAGCAATGGCTTGTTTGGCAATTAATTGCTGCATTTTCATTTCAGGTACATTTTTGATTAAATCAGTATCTATCGGGGTTGGTCCAATGGCATTTACGGTAATACCGAGTGGCGCGAATTCTTTGGCAGAAATTTTGGTTAATGATTCTACCGCTGCTTTGGAGGCTGCGTAAATTGCTTCACCTTCTAGGTTTAATGGTTTGGCAACCGTGGTAAAATTTACAATGCGACCCGTATTGGCTTTTTTCATCAATTTGGCGGCTTCTCTACAAAATAAAAAGGTGCCTGTAAAATTGGTCTGCATAATTTTTTCAAGTGTTTTAACAGGTGTTAATAACAGATGGTTCATTGAGGCAATGCCTGCATTGTTAATGAGAACGTCTAATTTGTGATGTTTTTTGCGAATGCTTGAGAAGAGTTTTTTAACTGCTTTCTCATCAGCAACATCTAATGGGGTATGGCTGTAGTTTTTGTGATAGTTATTGATAGTACTACGACTACAACCGAAGACGATGTGTCCCTGAGACAGATAATGTTCAGCGAGATATCTACCAATGCCCCGACTGCTACCAGTAATTAAAATAATCATTGGTTTTAGTTGTCACCTTCTGTAATGATTAATTGTATGTAATTTACCAGAGTTTCAATGGTTTGAAATGGGCTGACACTTTGAGACATGGCTTTTTCACTGACAATACTGATGCAGTGATCGAGTTGATCGTCGATGTTGTCTTCAATTTCAATAATGAGAGTGACCAGTTCAATGGATTCAAGATGACCGCCAGCACCGAATAAAACGGTGTCTGGGGATTTTTCCAAATTTCTTTCATTGATTTCATTGAATTGGTCTATTGATTCATAAACGATATTATATATTTCATTGAGGGGCATGTTAATTCCTTTTAATCAGCAATATAAAGCTTTGGGACGGGCACGAAATAATACTTCTATCTTTAATATGATCTTCAATTATAAAGGTTCGTATAGAGCGACTATGCCTACACTTTTATTCAATCAGATCATCTGAATTTAAAATAAATATGAATCGTCCCTAAGAACAGAAAGTTATTTCGTGCACATTCTTTATCGGCTAGGCATCTAAAAAATTGACTAAATTTTTAGAATGATTATTTTCAATGTCATTTTTGATGATTTGAAATGATTTGGTTAAATCAAGAGTGACAAATTTTATATTAAAGAAATACTGAATGTTGGCAATTTTTTTATCTTCTAGAATTTGGCCAATGGGGTTAAGGTTATTAATGATTCCTGCCTCTAATCGGCGCACATACATTGAGTATTCTTTAATATTTTTGTCACCCGTTTTGTCAATGTAAGGTGCTTGAAAGTTTTTGATTGATCGATAGGGAACACCTGTTAATTCTTCAACATGATGGACGTAAGTTAGTGAATGATTGTATTCAATACCGATAATCAGCATCTTTGCATGATGTTTCGTCAGTAGGCCAAAGGGAGAATCTGAGCCAAATGCACTTTTATTGTCCAATGAAACGAGCTTGTCAGTCAGTTTTCCAGTGACTGAAAATGAATAAATAGGGTGTTGAGTGCGTTGAAAATCCTGTCTTGCAAGGGCTAGTTGGCTCAGTGAGCCTGTTTCTGATTTTGTCTGCTTGATATCAAATGTTTCACCACGACAAAATCCCCAGTTGAATGTTGGAAATAGTAAAGTTCCTGTGTTTCCGACTTTTTGAATCAAGCTATCAATCAATAAATTACCATCAAATCTTTTTGCCGAGCGTCGACAATTGGCCGCTAACAAGAAAACGTCAGAACCAATCAATACCATGTCTCCATGATTAATGGGAAGGTGGTCGGCAATATCTAAAAATGATGAGTCGTCATTCATGTCATTCTTTCAGTCTCAATCGCATTTTTTATCAAAAGAGACTTTACTTCGGTATGAATGGCTTCTGCTTTTTGTAAAAGAGCTGGCGGAATAAAAATATTTTCATAATTTGACGGCTGATTAATGATGTGGCCTTGTTTGATCATTGCGGAGGTATCTCCAGCACGTTGCAGTCCTGTTTGTGAGAAAGATTGGTAAGTTTTGCTCAGTGGTGTTGATAGATTGAGCCATTGTTGCAATGATTTTAGGAGGAGATCTGGGGTTGTTCTAATTAGGTCCGCATCGAAATAATGGTAGCTTTTTGGGTATTGTTTGCAAAACTCAGCCAATTGATTAAGGCGTTCAGTAAAATACCTTGTGGCATTGTCAGGGGAGGCATAGGAATGTTCGCCTGTTTTACTTTTAAATAATGCAACAATGCTTTTGATGGTGGTTTCAGCAGATCGAGTGGTCATTAATATTTTAGTGTGTTGTGGAATTAATTTTTCAGGTTTTATTAAATATTTATTGTGTAATATTTTATCGAATAAATACTGACTGTTATCTTTTATAAGGTCATGTTTTAGGTAAAGGTTTTTTTGTTTAACCAGATCATCCTTGCATTGATAACTTAAATGCATTTCGTAATAACCATTGATTGAGGGATGTGAACCTAAAATGTGACCAATCAAGCTGGTATTTGCTCGCATATGACTCAATAAAAATAGTTGCTGATATTGGGGTGGCGTATCGGTCACACTAAAACGGGTCATGGGTTATCTATTAGTCTGGATTTTAGATTGTTTTCAACCCATTCCAAAATAGGCTTCCAGTGTTCAATGTCTTTTTTAGTCAGTCTTTTTGGAAGTTCAGCAATTCCAATGCCTTGTGCAGCAGACAAAACATAATTTTGAGTATCTCGTAAGCCACCAAGATAAGGGTAATGTAATAGACTTAAATCGTTGGTTAATTTCTTATAAGACTTAGTATTGAATTTGGCTCGATTGGCAACCATTGCTAAATCAATTTCGTCAATTCGGTCACTGCCAACTTTCATGATTGAAAAGATATATTGAACCAGTACACGGGCATCGATGGCAGAGGGTAATGTGGGAGTGATGATGATGTCTGTATAGGTGACAATGATTTCGAGTTGTTCAGCGGTTAGTCTGGCGGGTAAATCCATTAAAATGACATTGTCTTTAGACAAATCAGTGAGCTTTTTAATGTTTGAGCCAATGTCGTCAAATGTTATGTGGCTGACAAAGAGTTTTGGCAACGTTTTGGGGCGTGTTTTCACCAAGTCTGTCAATGAACTGGTTTCGTCCAGGTCAAACATGAAAACCTGATAATCTAACTGCTTAAGAAAAATTCCGAGATTAAAGGTAATGGTTGATTTACCACTACCTCCTTTAGGGTTAGTTACAGCGATGACTGGCATTTTGGTTTACCATTATTAGTCTAAAGATTTCAGAAAAATATCATGGCTTTTGAAAACATTCAATATTACTGGCTATTATCTTTTAAGAAGGTGACCAACTTAAGTAGGTCACCATAATTATCTTATTCAGTTGATTCTGCGGGAATATTCAGTAACACCAATTTTATAAAGTCATGATCGACTTCAATAAAAAACTCACTGTATTTGATTTCGGTGACGGCCAATAAGAATATATTTTCACCATCGGTTTTAGCATCAACGATTTTGCCTGCTTTTTGTTCATTGTTGGCAGAGTTATAGAGTAAATCCCCTGGTTTAATGGACAACGTATTCCCTGGGCAGGAGGCGGTAATCATGTGTCGCTTGGTTTTGCCTAAATATTGTGTTCTAGCGACAATTTCCTGGCCAACATAACAGCCTTTCTTGAAGTTAACCGCATTCATTTGATGTAAATTTGCCATTTGAGGAATAAAAGCTTCGCTTGTTGGGCTAAATATTGTTGGTATTCCCGCATGAATCTGTTGCAATCTCCACGCATCAGAAGTCGAAATATGGCACTCAGATGCCAATTTTTTCCAGACTGACTTAGCGGTGTTTAAATCGGCTATGAGCTGATATCGACTTCCATTTCCATTGCCTGGTAATTTGACGATTGTCAGTCCGTTGTCTGAAACTGATTGGTAATTTTCTGACGGTAAGGTAGAGTTAAATTTTTGGAGTTGTGCGGTGGCATTGTCACCATAAAGTCCAAATTGTATTAAATCTTCATTTTTGAATAAGCTAACCTTGGATCGCATAATATACATTTTTAAACGTTTGATGATGCCATCGCTAATATCAGCAGGACAGAACAGTTGTAATGTATTTGAGGCTTTAAGAATTAAAAAAACTGCATACATTCTACCTTTTTGTGAACAATAGGCAGACAGTTGCGCTTGGTTTTCAGTCACTTCTTTAATGTCGTTGGTTAATTGTCCTTGTAAAAAAGTGTCGGCATCGTTCCCGTCGCAAGTAATCAGGTCAAAGTCTGTGAGATCGCAGAGTGTATTATTGCCAAACTCGTGATTATGTTCGATTTTATAGCCCTGTAAAAAATCATTCCATTCTGGATTCATTGCTTTTGCCTTTTGGGTTCTTCATAAACTTTGTTTAATTGTACCTCTGATACATAAGGTAAAAATCCATTGGTTTTGTGTGTTTGGTATATTTTTCTCAAGCTTGATTTGTCACTGTGCTTCCAGTAGTCCAGAGTGAAAATGACTAGTTTTCTATTCTTTTTGTAGAGGTTGTTGAGTTGTTGCAGGTGTTGTTGATATTTGTCTTTATTGACGAAAGAATATTTTTTTTCAGCAAAATCATATTGGCTGAAGAGGGAATCAGTTAATACCATGTTAATATCATTGATGACAGCAGGTAAGACATCATAACCTGTTTTTAGCATGATTTTTAGGTGGGGATAATGGTAATGAATGGTTTTAATTAAATTGATGGATGTTGATGTCAATTCAGTTTGTCGTTGTTTGGAATGTTGAGATGAGTCGCCTGACCGATTTAATGTTTCAATCAGGACACCATGAAAACCTCTATGAATCATTTGTGGTAAATATTCTTCGATGATTAATTTTGTCCAGTTTTTATGTTGATCTAGTTTTTTTTGTTTTTGGGATAAAGGGTTTTGTTGACTTGTTTTTGGAGTTGATTGGATTGTATTGCGGAAATAATTTCGATTTTTTTGTACTTCATTTAAGCTTAAATAACCTAAAATAATTTTATTTCTATCTAGTAAAGGTTTTAAAGGCGGGTATGATTGACTGTCAAAAATGATGAGTTTATAGGATTCAAATTGACGGGGAGATGTCTCTTTGCCATCAAAAATTATCCAAGGATAATAAGGATTATTATCTGCATAAATGTTGTTAGTAATAAAAAGTATAAAAATAAAATAAAATGATTTCATAGTGGGTATTTTTTGTGGGTAGTTTCTTTCTATATTAAACGAGTCAAACAGGTCGTGACAATGAAATTAATGAATGAATTTAAAAATAAAGCAGTGAGAGACTTGGCATGGGTGATTGAAAGCCCTTATTTAATGGATGAGTCAACCTATAGCTGGTTGTTTTTTGATGACCAATCAAGAATTGATTTTTATCATCAATTCAATGAGCATCTAGTGGATATTGATGAATGCCCCTCGGAATTGATGAAAATGCTTGAGCAACGTCCATCACATCGTTTGGGGTATTATTTTGAAGATTTGGTTTGTTTTTGGTTGTCTCATCTTTCCAATGTAGAAAATATCGTCAGAAATAAGCAGATAAAAAATCGGGATAGAACATTGGGTGAATTTGATTTTTTATTTTTCGATCCGCAAAAAAACAGACACTTTCATTGGGAAGTCGCAATAAAATTTTATCTGAGCATGGACAATAAACGTGCTTGGAAAAAGTGGGTAGGGCCAAATGCCAATGATAATTTAGACCAAAAACTATCCAAACTCATACACTTTCAATCACAATTGGCGGGAGCAAGAGAATCTGAAGCATTTTTGGCTGATATGGGTATTAATAATTTAGTATCAAAAATTTTATTAAAAGGTTATTTTTTTTATCATTATGATGAATTTTGTAGTCAAATTATTCAATCGCCTTATCAAGCATCATCAACCCATTTGAGGGGATGGTGGCAGTCTATTGATGAGTTGAAGAATATTAAACATGAACAGGTGAACTGGATTGTATTGGAAAAGTTTTCTTGGTTTAGTCCATTGGGTTTAAATGAGGAAGTTAAGCCATTTTCTTTGGATGAAGTGATACAGCATTTCGATGACTTAGAAGAAAATTTTTATCCTGTGATGTTGATGGAAATCAGTGAAAATGAGAATGGTTTGAAAGAAGTGTCAAGAGGTTTTGTTGTGCCAGAAAGTTTTTGCTAGGAGCTTGTCCAAGAATGCAGATTTTATTCAGAATAAGGCAAAATTTGGCGAAAA